>NZ_JBOFOO010000191.1:0-5440 GCF_051659485.1 Craterilacuibacter sp.
GTCAGGGTGCTGCGCGCGCCTTGCAGCAGGCACTTGCCGCTCGCGGCATCACGTTCAAGACCGATCTTGATCCGGTTGCCGCCATCTGGGCCGAGCGGCCAGCCCTGCCTGGTGCCCCCGTCTACGAACACCTCGCGCCGCAAGCCAGCGAAACGCGCGCGGACAAACTGGCCCGCGTGCGTGCCGCGATGCATCGCCATGGCTGCAGCCACCACTGGCTGTCAACGCTGGACGATATCGCCTGGCTGCTGAACCTCAGGGGTAGCGATGTCAGCTACAACCCGGTATTCCTTGCCCATCTGCTGCTGGATAAAGAGCACGCCACCCTGTTTGTCGGCGCCGGCAAGATAGATGCGGCACTGGCTGCGCGACTGGCCACCGATGGCATTACCCTCGCCCCCTACCCCGAAGCCAAGGCGGTACTGGCAGCGTTGACCGCAGGCGATCGCCTGCTGCTGGACCCGGCACGGGTGACGCTGGGCTTTGCCCGGTGCGTGGCGGCAGGGGTGACGGTGATCGAGGCAATCAACCCTTCCACCTTGTTCAAGTCATGCAAGAGCGACACCGATGCCACGCATATCCGCGCCACCATGGAACAGGACGGCGCCGCACTATGTGAATTCTTCGCCTGGCTTGCGGCGGCACAAGGCCGCGAAACCATCACCGAGCTGACCATAGACGACAGGCTCAGCGCCGCGCGTGCGCGCCGCCCCGCTTATGTATGCCCAAGCTTTGGCACCATCGCCGGCTTCAATGCCAATGGCGCACTACCGCACTATCGCGCAACGCTAGAGGCGCACAGCGTGATTAGCGGCGACGGCCTGTTGCTGATCGACTCCGGTGGCCAATATCTGGGCGGCACCACCGACATCACCCGCATGGTCGCCATCGGCACACCCAGCGCCGCGCAAAAGCGCGACTGCACGCTGGTACTCAAGGGCGTCATCAACCTTTCGCGCGCGCACTTCCCGCGTGCCACCCTGTCCCCGATGCTGGATGCGCTGGCGAGAGCGCCACTATGGCGCGAACAGATAGACTTCGGCCATGGCACCGGCCATGGTGTGGGCTATTTCCTGAATGTACACGAAGGCCCGCAAAGCATCTCGCGCACGCTGCCTAACGCACAGATGGCAATGCAGCCCGGCATGATCACCTCGATCGAGCCGGGCATCTACCGCGCCGGCCACTGGGGCGTGCGCATCGAGAATCTGGTACTGAACGTGGAGGCCGGCCGCAGTGATTTCGGCGATTTTCTCGCCTTCGAAACGCTGACACTGTGCCCGATAGATACGCGTTGTCTGGAGATCGCGCTACTGGACAGTGCCGAGCGCGACTGGCTTAACGACTACCACAGCGAAGTGTGCCGTCGCCTGACGCCGCTACTGGAAGGAGATGCGCTGGCATGGCTGAAGATGGCAACGCAGGCAATCTGAGGCAAGGCAGGCTGGGCGGCCATATTCCGGCCAGCCTGCCCGTCGAGCTAACCGAAACACTGGCAGCCAGCCCGACGGTGCGCATCGAGCGCATCGTCTCGCGCGGGCACGCCTCCCCGCCAGATTTTTGGTACCAGCAGGACGAGGATGAATTCGTACTGCTGTTTAGTGGTCAGGCCATTCTGGAAATCGAAGGCCAGGGCCAGTTGCCTCTGGCTGCCGGCGACTGGGTACATCTGCCGGCCGGCCTGCGCCACCGCGTGCACTGCACCGCTGCAGATACCGACACGCTATGGCTGGCGGTATTCAGCCCGCCAGCCACCGCCGGCTAAGCCAGTATTTACTGGATTAGCACAGGATGCGCCGCAAGCCCTTCAGCAGTTTTGGCCGTCGCTTGCCACAGCGCCAGAGCCCGGCTTTTGGGTAGTTCGACGTCGGCAAAGCGCAACCGCTCGCCACGCATCACCTGACGCTTGAGTGTTGCGCCTTGCAGCAAGGCGATCGGCACATGCTCAGGGTCAGCCCTGAGCGAAACGGCTTCGCCACGCAAGATGAATCCGCCGATAGCCTGACTGATGGTCTGTCCTTCGGCAATATCAACCTTGGCACAAGCTGCGACGCCGTAGCGGGGCGAGACGCCATTATTGAGCAGCACCCGTCCGCCCGCGAGCGCACGGCGCAGCGTTTTAGGAATTTCGAAAAAGGTCAGGTGATAAGGCGTAAGCAAGGTATAAACGTCCCCTTGTCCCATCTTCAGATAGCGCAGTGCCATCGCGTGCGCCGCATCATGGCGGGCACTGATAAACACGCCGGCAGGCGCCTTCGCGCAGAGTATGTAGTCACTGACCGGCGCGCCCTGCGCGCAAGCCATGCCAGCAAGCGCCACACTGCCTTCATCCAGACTGTCGCAAGCGAGCCCTGCCATGCCCTGCGGGCGGATCTGGGCCCCCAGCCCGTTGGCCACCAGCACCTGCTCGATATTGATCTTGGTGCCATCGGTAAACTGGGTCACCGCGCTGAGGCTAATGCCGCTTTTGGCTGCCCAGTAGCGCATTTCTTCCTCACCGGGGTCCGGATTCAGAAAACCCTTGATATTGCCATAGACCAAAGGCTCAAACCCCATATCGAGCACACGCTCGCGCAAGGCGGCAAGACTGCCGGGCTGGTCCCCCTCGGCCTCGGAGAAATAACCACCCTGCGCCGCAAAATGACTGCCCGTCGTAATTTGCAACTCCGAATTCATAGTCACGACCGGCTTGCCGGCCGCCATCGCCGCCTCGACAACCTCTGTTCCCCATAATGCATCGCCACTGCACTCGACAACCAGATCGGACTCGGCCACCAGACGCTCAATCTCGCCAGTCAACAGACCGGCACAAGGATGGTCGACACCCGAAATATTGCGCCGGGTCAGGACGCGAGACACTTTCATATCCTCGCTTTGCCCGATCAGGCGGGCGAGGCCGATAGAGATAAAGCCGGTTCCTGAAATGCCGATCTGCCGTTTGAACATATCCATCCTTTAAAAATTAAAAGACAAAAGGCAAGCCGGGCACCAACAGATAGGTGTTCAAGGTAGCCAATACAGCAGCTCGCGCGCCCCATCACTCGACTTGCTAATTGAATTTTTTATAGCCCGACGAATTCATATGTCAAGCGGCAGTCTGAGACTAAGGATTCGGCTATCAGCAGCAAGCCAATAATGATAAAAACCACAGATAAAACCTTGCTGACAACAAGGTGCAACGGGCTCAAACTCAAACAAAAAAGCCGCCTTATGCGAAAGGCGGCCCAGATTTGAACCGGACAAGAATCAACTGCCGTGGCCAGCAAAAAGGCTTGCTACAAATGGACGTAAGCAGCCTTGTTCAATCAGGGCACCGGTCGAGTCAATTGCAGATCGAGAGTGCGACAGCGAATGCGTCTGATCAGCACTGGCAAACCATGCACCCCTCAACTGCAAACCCGGTTGCGCCCCATGCGCTTGGCGCGATAAAGCGCGTCATCGACCCGCTTGACCAGTCTGGCTAACGTATCGCCGGGTGCGAAGGCGGCAACGCCGGCGCTGCAGGTCACAGGCCAAGGGCTGGCGCCGGGCATCTGCAGCGCTTGAAGAATCCGCTGCGCGATATGCCCAGCCGTTTCCAGCGACGCCCCAGGCAGCAGGCAGATGAATTCTTCGCCACCGAAACGCGCCACCATATCACTCTGCCGGCAATGCTCGCGCAGTACACTGGAAAACGCCTGCAGGACGGCATCGCCGGCATCATGGCCGTGGCTGTCATTGATATGCTTGAAGTGATCAAGATCGAACAGGATCAGGCTGAAGCCGAGCTCACCGGCCTCGGTCAGAGCAAACAGCCCCTGCAAGCGCAACATGGCAGCACGCCGGTTGGCAAGCGCGGTCAGCTCGTCGGTCAGGCTCTGCGTGCGCACCTGTTCATGCGCCTGCACCAGTTGTTCAACCGTCTCGCGCAAGCCGTCCTGCAGCACCTTCTGCCCGGAAATATCAACAATCATGCCAACGAGGCCAGCCACACCCGTCGTGTCATCGGCGAAGCCCCTGCTCCAGTAAAGAGCGGCTCTCCCGGCCCCGTCAAGCGGCGAAGGATAAACCTTTTCGTGGCTTGCCATGCTCTGGGTGGCCAGCATCCGGGCATCTTCTTCCTGATACGCTATCCGCTCGTCTAGTGCCAGATAATCGAGTTCCATCACGCTCTTGCACAGATAGTCATCGCGGCTGACACCAAAAAAGGCCTCATAAGCATGATTGAAAAAAGCAAATCGCAGCCCGGCGTTCTTGACAAAAATAGGCGTAGGCAGGGCATCCAGGGCCGCACGGTAAAAAGCCAGCTCGCGCGACTGCCGGGCGAGGGCAAGCTTGTCGGACTGCCGCTCGCACTGGCAGCGCGCCAGCGCCTCACGCAAAGCATGTACATTCTGTCCGCTAGACTCGCCCACATCGTCCGGAATCGCTAGCCTATCGGGAGTCCGGTCAGCGGCAGCGCTCGTCATGGCATCCCTTTCAGGGTCGTTAAGCTATACATAGTAATGAATCGCTATTTTACGCAAAAGTCATTATCTAGCCAAGCGTGCACGCCACAACGGCACCGCATTCAGCCTAGCCGCCCGGATTCGCGTGCCAGATAAAACCACTCCTGCCCCACTTGCGCCTTCACGTTCGGAAACACGATGCGCCCGTCGTCGATGGCCAGCACCGGCGTGCCATCAGCACGCGTGCCGATGCGCTCGCCGCGCTTGACTGCGTCGAAGCTCACCCACTCGCGCTCGAAGCGGTCGTCCTCATGCATGCGGTCGACCACCTCATACAAAGATAGCGATTCCATTGCCTGCGGTGCCGGATCGGCGGCATCAATCAGACCCAGATGCGCCAGCGTATTGACGATGGCCTGATACGCCACCGCCGGCGCCGCCGGGTCGTTGTGCTGACCGCACTCCAGCGTCAGCGCCCAGCCGCCCGAGCGGCGCATCCACTCGGTGGTGCCCATGCCGTAACGCGGATCGGTATTAAGCTGCATCTGGCGCGAGTCGGCTTCGCCAAACAGCGCTACCCGCCGCTGAACACCCAGCGCATAGGTCGACAGCCAGCCGTCAACTGCACGCCCGACCCCCAGGCGCTGCGCCAGCGCTTGTTCTTTTGCCGCGTGGGCAAACGGTTCGAGTTCGCTGCGATTGTCTTGCGGCCCCATAAATACGAAAGCCTGCCCTCTGGACTGGAAGGAATGCAAATCCAGCAGCACATCGTGCTGTGCCAATAGCGGGCACAGCCAGTTGGCGATGCGGTCTTCGAACTCAAGGGGGATCTCGGTCGGTGCCAGATTACGGTTGAGGTTGCGCTCACCCGAGCGCTCGCCCTTGTTGTAGGCCAGCGGATTGGCTACCGGCACGAAGGTCACGCTACCCTGCTTCAGGGTGCGCTCTCCGCAACCAAACTCGGCGATCAGACGGTGAATGGCATGGGTGCCGCACACCTCGTTGCCGTGTAC
>NZ_JBOFOO010000192.1:0-10840 GCF_051659485.1 Craterilacuibacter sp.
GCAACAAGCATCGCATCACGCTGTGCCGCATCCAGCGTACCGACATTGGCCAGCAGCGCCGATGCGATGGCGGCAAAATCACCGACCTCCTCGCGCGCCACAACCATGGCAGGCGCACAGCCTGCCGCCAGCAGGATATTGGCCGTGAAATTGGAAACCACCAGATTGGTCAGGCAATGCACCAGAGGCGAAGCGGCGCGCAATGCATCAAGGGCAGCGGCTGCAGGGCGGGAATCAAAAGGCAGGACGGGCATTCAGGGTCCTCCGGTCATGATGACGAAGGACGACGGACAGACGGATGCCTTGTCCGATCGTGACCTCCCTACGCTGGCATGACCCAGATCAGGTGCTGCGGGTCTGTCTCAGCCATGCACAGCATGGCACCCCGAGTCACATTAACAAGAGCCCGGATTATGCAAAACACCGGCCTGCCCCGTCAATGCGGACCCGGCGGCAAATCCGGCAGCGGCGTCAAACCATCAGGCTATGCCACCTCGCTCAGCATAGGGACAAACCGTTTTCTCACGGATCACACCGGTCAATAAAACAGACCGGACAAGCCGGGCAGCAAGCGGCGCGATAAGCCGAATACATTGCCACACCGCGCCTTGCGCGTTAGCCTAGCACCATGACTGCAATTCCTTGCCGGCAGTTAGCCGGCCATACCGCATGAATGATCTGTTTGCACGCGAACCCGAAAAGCCGCTGGCTGAAGCGCTACGTCCGACTGCACTGAATGAAGTCATCGGCCAGCAGCACCTGATAGGCGCGGGTAAGCCGCTGCGTCTAGCCATTGAGTCCCAAGCCCCGCACTCGATGATACTGTGGGGGCCGCCTGGTGTCGGCAAGACTACGCTGGCACGCATATTGGCCCACTCCTTTGACGCCGATTTCATTCCGGTTTCAGCCGTATTTGCCGGCATCAAGGATATACGCGACGCAGTGGAGCGCGCCCATGCCACGCTGTCACGTTCGGGCAAGCGCACTATCCTGTTCGTCGATGAGGTACACCGTTTCAACAAAAGCCAGCAGGATGCCTTCCTGCCCTTTGTCGAATCGGGGCTGCTGACGTTTATTGGCGCCACCACAGAAAACCCGTCATTCGAAGTGAACAGGGCGCTATTGTCGCGCGCACAGGTTTACGTACTGGAACCCTTATCCGGCCAGGAACTGGCCGCGCTGTTCGAGCGCGCCAAATCCTGTGGCGCGCTGGGTACACTGGAATTCGATACCGGGGCAATTACCATGCTGGCCGGCTACGCCGACGGCGATGCGCGGCGTTTTCTCAATCTGCTGGAGCAGACGCGCACTGCCGCGCTGGCAGGGCAACGCACCGCCATCGACAGTGTCTTTCTGGGTGAAGTCTTGACGCTCAATGCCCGCCGTTTCGACAAGGGCGGCGATGCTTTTTATGACCAGATCTCGGCGCTGCATAAATCGGTACGCGGCTCCAACCCCGATGCCGCACTGTATTGGCTAACACGCATGCTGGATGGCGGCGCCGACCCCAAGTATCTGGCACGGCGCCTGATCCGCATGGCCTGGGAAGATATCGGCCTCGCCGATCCGCGCGCCATGCAGATAGCCAATGATGCCGCCAGCACCTATGAAAGGCTGGGTTCGCCGGAAGGAGAACTTGCGTTAGCGCAAGCAAGCATTTATCTGGCTATCGCGGCCAAGAGCAATGCCGGTTACAAGGCGTATAATGCCGCACGCGCTTTTGTAAAACAGGACGCATCACAGGCAGTACCGGTACACTTGCGCAATGCGCCCACACGCCTGATGCAGGACTTGGGTTACGGCCACGCTTACCGCTACGCGCATGACGAGCCCGACGCCTACGCCGCAGGCGAGCACTATCTGCCTGAAGGCATGGCCGAACCGCATTGGTACCAACCGGTACCGCGCGGACTGGAAACAAAAATCGGTGAAAAGCTCGCGTTTTTGCGCGAGCTGGACAATCAAGCAAAAAAACAGGACTGACACATGCTGGACATCCAACTTCTGCGCAGCGATATCGACGCTGTCGCCGCCCGCCTGGCTGCACGCGGCTATCAATTTGACACACAAGCCTTCAATACCCTGGAAGCAGAACGCAAGACACTGCAGACCCGCATGCAGGAACTGCAGGCCAAGCGTAATGCCTCCTCCAAGCAGATCGGCATCGCCAAGCGTAACGGCGAAGACGTATCGGCCATCATGACCGAAGTCGCCAATCTGGGCGATGAGCTGAAAAATGCCGAGACCAGCTTCGAGGCGGTACAGAAACAGCTGGATGACTGGATGCTGTCCATCCCCAACCTGCCGCACGAATCGGTACCAGCCGGCAAGGACGAAAGCGAAAACGTCGAAGTGCGCCGTATCGGCACTCCGCGCCAGTTCGATTTTGCCGTCAAGGATCATGTCGACGTCGGCGCCCCGCTGGGGCTGGATTTCGACACCGGCACCAAGCTGTCGGGTGCCCGCTTCACTGTGCTCAAGGGCGACATCGCCCGCCTGCATCGCGCCATCGCGCAGTTCATGCTCAACACCCATACCGGCGAGCACGGCTACCTCGAGCACTACACCCCGTATATCGTCAACGATAGCGCACTGCTTGGCACCGGCCAGCTGCCGAAATTTGCCGACGACATGTTCAAGGTCACCAAGGGCGGCGAAGAAGGTACGGTCGACCAGTATCTGATTTCAACCTCGGAAATCACGCTGACCAATACCGTCAGCGGCGAGATCCTCAAAGCCGAAGAGCTGCCGCTGAAATTTACCGCGCACTCGCCTTGCTTCCGCTCCGAAGCCGGCTCCTACGGCCGCGACACCCGTGGCCTGATTCGCCAGCACCAGTTTGACAAGGTGGAGATGGTGCGCATCGAGAAGCCGGAAGACTCCTACGCCGCACTGGAAGAAATGGTCGGCCACGCCGAGAACATTCTCAAGGCGCTGGGCCTGCCGTATCGCGTGATCACGCTGTGCACCGGCGACATGGGCTTCGGCTCGGCCAAGACCTACGATCTGGAAGTGTGGTTGCCGGCGCAGGACACCTACCGCGAAATCTCCAGCTGCTCCAACTGCGAAGCCTTCCAGTCACGCCGCATGATGACGCGCTACAAGGACGAAAACGGCAAGAACCAGCTGGTACATACCCTCAACGGTTCGGGTCTGGCCGTAGGCCGCACCTTGGTGGCCATTCTGGAAAACTACCAGAACGCCGACGGCTCGGTCACCATCCCCGAAGTACTACGCCCATATATGGGCGGCAAGGACAGCATCGCCGCCTGATAGCCCGCTACGCAAAAATGCCCTGCACTGCAGGGCATTTTTCTATGTTTACATGGTCAGACCGGCATCGCCGCTACGCCCGACAACCAATTTTCCAGCGCTCGACCCGGCAAAGGCCGGCTAAACAGATAACCTTGCGCCGTCCGGCAACCGTGTTGCAGCAGGAAGGCACGATGCGCCTCCAGCTCCACGCCCTCGGCCACAATATCCAGCCCCAAGCTATGCGCCATCGAAATGATGGCGATGGTAATCGCCGCATCATCCGCATCCTGATGCAGCGTCTTGATAAAGGACTGATCGATCTTGACTACACTGACCGGCAGTTTTTTCAGATAGGCGAGCGACGAGTAGCCGGTGCCGAAGTCGTCAATCGCCAGCGAAATCCCCAGCGCCTTTAGGCGCACTAACTGCCCCAGCACATCACTGTCGCCATCCATGGCCGTGCTCTCGGTGATCTCCAGCTCCAGATGGCTAGCCGGCAGGCCCGTTTCATCCAGAATCTGCCTCACTACCGATACGATATTGCCGGCACCGAATTGCCGTCCGGACAGATTAACCGCCAGCCGCCCCGAGAATAGCCCCTGCTCCAGCCACTGTGCGGCCTGCAAACAGGCCGTGCGCAACACCCATTCTCCAATGGGCGCAATCAGTCCGGTTTCCTCCGCTAGCGGAATGAAGTCTGCCGGTGAAACCGTCCCCATTTCCGGATGGAACCAGCGCACCAAAGCCTCGGCACCACAGCAGCGCCCACTTTCCAGATCTACCTTGGGCTGGTAATAGACATCGAGCTCCTGCCGCTCCAGTGCCCGGTGCAGTGCAAACTCCATCTCCAGCCGCTTCATGGCACGGGTATTCATATCCGTCGTATAAAACTGGAATGTATTCTTGCCGCGCCCCTTGGCCCGATGCATGGCGGCATCTGCGTTGAGCAATAATTCGGAGGCGGCCAGACCATCATTAGGATACAGGGCAATGCCAATACTGGCCGTCACAAACAGCGTATTCCCTTCCACCTGCATTTCACCGGTCAGCTTCTCCAGCATCTGCTGCACCTGTGCCGCGATGACACCGATGCTACCCACATCCTCATGCAAGATCCCAAACTCATCACCAGCCAATCGCGCGATACACGCCCGCTCCGGCAGCAAAATCTTTAGTTTGTTCGCTATCTCGCGCAACAAGGCATCGCCTACCTGATGGCCCAGCGTGTCATTGATCAGCTTGAAACGGTCAAGATTGAGGTACAGCAAGGCAAAACGCATGCCCGTTTCCTTGCTGCGCAGCACGGCATCGACAACATGCTCGCCAAACAAGGTACGGTTGAACAAGCCCGTCAAGGCATCATGGTTAGCCAGATAGTGCATGCGCTGTTCCGCCAGCTTGCGCTGGGTCAGGTCAGAGAACACGCCTACATAATGCTGGACACTGCCATCCGGGGCACGGATGGCAGAAATGGACAGGTGCTCGGAATACAGCACGCCGTTTTTACGCCGATTGATCAGCTCGCCCTGCCAGCTGCCCTCGGTTTTCAGCGTGTCCCAGAACTGGCGATAAAATTCGGAGGACTGCCGTCCAGAATTCAGCATGGCCGGTGTATTGCCAAGGACTTCTTCGCGGCTATAGCCGGTAATCTGGCTGAATGCCGCATTCACATGCTGGATGACACCAGCCGGATCGGTCACCACGATACCGTCCTGCGCGGCATCGAACACCTTCTCTGCTAGCAGCAGGCTCTGGCGCGAGCGCAGCAGGGCTTCATCGCGCTCCTGCAGCGCCTGTTTGAGCTCGCTCATGAACTCGTATTCGATGGAATAGAGGATATCGACCATGCCGACGATAGCCTGTAAACGGCCATCGGCCGCGGTGACACCCAAGTGGCGCGTTTTCTGCTTCAACAACTGCTGGCGCACGGCCAGCAAGGATGTGGACACGGAAACACTGCGCATCGGATAGCTGCACACTTGGCTGACGGCTACATCATCGTGCATGCAGGCGACCAGTCGCAGGACATCGCGCAGGGTCAGGATGCCCCAGCTGTCGTCGCCATAGTCGATCGCCAGCGCATCGCTACGGGTATGACGCAAGGTGTGCAGTGCCTCGGACAGGCTGGCACGGGCCGGCACGGTAGCCAGAGGTGCCAGTGGCAAGGACTCCAGCCGGGTGCAGCGCAAAAACACTTCACAGCCTTGGCGCGAAACGATGTCCGAGGCCGAGACTATGCCGACATAAGCATCAGCGCGCGTCAGCAGCACATGACGGATCTGCTTCTGGCGAAAAAAAACGGCGGCTTCATGTGTACTCAGATCGGCATCCAGCGTATAGACCGGCGCACTCATCACCCCGGATACCGGCTGCAGCAAATCCGCCCGGCACGCCATATCCATTTTCAGGGCATCACTCTCGGTCCAGATACCCAGCGCCTTTCCCGCTGCATCCATCACCACAATGGAGCCACAACACGCCTCCAGCATCATGCGGGCGGCGACGGACACCGGCGTATCCGGCGGACAACTGAGAATAGAGCCTGATGCCAGCGTGGCGATGGCATGTTGCAAGGTCACAAAACACCCCTGAAATTCCGTTCACCGCACAGCTAGAAATATGGCGTGAACATATAAAAATCTTTCAATGCCGGCATGCTAAATGATAATACTTATAAATAATAGCAATCTTTATCAAATAAACGCGCTAAAAAATACAAAACCTGCTTTTCCTCAAAGCTGCAGGCCATACAATATGAGAAATTCGTATTTTGCACTACACCAACAGGATGCAGCGGACACCCCGCACTTGTAGCCGGGGCAAGCCGCTGTGCATCACCAGGATGTTTTCATGATTATTCGTCGCACCCGCCTGACCATCCTTGGACGCGTCCAGGGCGTCGGTTTCCGTCCCCACGTCTGGCATGTGGTCAAAAACCATGGTTTGTCCGGCTTTGTAAAAAATACCGGAGAAGGCGTCGTCGTCGAACTACAAGGCGACAGCGCCGCTCTTGCCGCCTGCCTGCGAGCCTTGCAACAACATTTACCTCCACTGGCCAGATTGGATAGCATCAAGGAAGAGGCTCTCCCGCTACAAGCCGAAGAGCAAAACTTCGAAATAAAAAGCAGTAGCGGCAAAACGACCCATGCTTACATTCCTGCCGATATCGCAACTTGTCCTAACTGTCTGGCCGAGCTTTTTGACCACAGCAACCGTCGCTACCGCTATCCCTTTATCAACTGCACCGACTGCGGTCCGCGTTACAGCATCACCCATGCCCTGCCTTATGATAGGGAAGAAACCAGCATGGCCGCATTTGCCCAGTGCCCTAGCTGCCTAGAGGAATACAGCAATCCGGAAACCCGCCGCTTTCATGCCGAACCGAATGCCTGCCCGGCCTGCGGCCCTCGCCTGAACCTGACCGACCGCTTCGGCCAGGCGCTCAAGGGCGATGCCACTGCTGG
This sequence comes from Craterilacuibacter sp., assembly GCF_051659485.1. Lineage (NCBI taxonomy): Bacteria > Pseudomonadati > Pseudomonadota > Betaproteobacteria > Neisseriales > Neisseriaceae > Craterilacuibacter > Craterilacuibacter sp. Next base: position 6,720 of record NZ_JBOFOO010000192.1, read on the forward strand.
CGCTTTACAGATATTGAAAATGGGCCGCAGTATCGCCATGAAGGGCTTGGGTGGTTTCCATCTGGTGTGCGATGCCACACGTGAAGATGCTGTCATGCGCATACGCGGACAAAAAAAGCGTCAAGGCAAACCCCTCGCAGTCATGGTTTTGAATATTGCAGCGGCTCGCCGCCTGTGCCACATCAGCAGCGAAGAAGCGGCACTACTTGCCTCCCGCGAGCGCCCCATTGTACTGCTGAAAAAGCGGGAAGATACCGATAGCCTGCTACCCGGGGTTGCACCTGAACTGGCTAGTCTGGGCGTAATGTTGCCCTACACACCGCAACAATGGATGCTGTTCCACGAAGCGCTGGGCCGCCCCACAGACCCGTCATGGATGGAAGAACCTTGCGAGCAGGTGTGGGTCATGACCAGCGCCAACCCAAGCGGCGAACCGATTGTGACCGGCAACCGCGAAGCACGCGAACGGCTAAACCAGCTGGCCGACGTTTTCTTGCTGCACAACCGCAATATTGTCGCGCCCTGCGATGATAGCGTTGTGGCAATAGACAACGGTCAAGCCCTGTTTTACCGCCGGGCCCGCGGCTATGCCCCCGACCCCTTGCCACTGATCAGTAGCGGCCCGGCGATTCTGGCGCTGGGCGCACAGTACAAAAACACCATCTGCATACTGCGCGGGCAGGAAGCATTTGTCTCACCCCATATTGGAGACCTGGATCAAACGCTCAACTGTGAAGCGCTGGAAGCCAGCACCCATCATCTGCTGGAACTGACCGATGTCACACCGGCGGCCATCGCCTGCGACCTAGACCCCAGTCATTACGCCAGTCAATTGGCCGAGGACATGGCCAAACACTATCGCGTACCGCTACTTCATATCCAGCACCACCACGCCCACATAGCATCCGTACTGGCCGAGCATGGGCATAGCGGTGAAGTGCTGGGGCTGGCGCTGGATGCATTCGGCTTGGGCGAAGACGGCAAAACCTGGGGCGGCGAGTTGATGCAGATCAGGGGCGGTCAGTTTGAATTACTGGGACAGCTCGCGCCGCTGCCATTGCCGGGCGGCCTGCGTACCATACGCGAACCCTGGCTGATGGCCACCGCCTTGCTTTTTGCAATGGGAGAAAAAGACGAGGCTCAACGCCGCTTCGGCCGACAACCGGCATGGCCTGCCATCGTGGCCCAACTGGAAATCCCGTTCCAACTACAGGACAGCAGCAGCATGGCGCTCTGGTTTAGTGCTATCGCGGGGCTTGCCGGCATCTTCGACAAACAGCGCTTTGACAACGAAGCCTTGCAAAGGCTGGAAGAACTGGCACAAGACTGTGCTCCGCTATTGAATGGCTGGCAAATAAACGGCACGCAACTTGATCTCAAACCGGTATGTCGCCACCTGATGACGTTGCTGCATGATGCGACCCTGATTGCCAGTGTTTGGCATGCTACGCTAGCCGCCGCGCTGGCCGATTGGGTCTGCCGCGCGGCGGCGACACGAAAAATAGACACCGTGGCATTGAGTGGCGGTTGCTGTACCAACCGCAAATTAATGGGGGCACTTCTATCCCGACTGGAGGCTGCCGGCATCAAGGTATTACGTGCCCGCCAGCTTCCGCCGAACGATGGCGGCATCAGCCTGGGGCAAGCCTGGGTCGCCCGCCAGCGGCTACAAAATGACAGGCAGCCGGCTGACCGGCCATAAACAGAAAACGCCTGCTTGAACGGCAGGCGTTTTCAATTTGGCGCGATAAGTTGATCAGCTCTTGCTGCTGTCTTCATTTTGCACTGGCGCGACCGGGAAACCGGGAAAAGGAAAACCGGTAAACAGCTGCTTGGTCTGCTCCTGCATCCGGTTTTGCATATCAAGGAAAGTGCTGGTGCTCTGCTCCATGTAGTTCGACATCAGGTTCTGCATCGCAGGCCCCTGAAACTTCATGTACTCACCCCATAGATTGGCATTCAAGCCTGAGCTATCGGTACATAGCGTCCGGCTTTGCTCTTGCATCTTTGTCTGTAGCTGACCAAAAATCTCCAGATTTTTTTCCAGAAACGGCCCCATCATGCCCTGCATGGCTTGACCATAGAAGCGGATGAACTGGGTCAGGACTTCATGCGTAAACATCGGCGAGCCACAGCTTTCCTCATCCAGGATGATCTGCAGCAACACACTGCGCGAGATATCTTCCTGAGACTTGGCATCCACAACCTGCAAATCGACATTCTCCAAAACCAGACGCTTAACGTCTTCCAGCGTGATGTAGGAACTGGTGGCCGTATCGTAAAGACGGCGGTTCGGGTACTTTTTGATGACCCGCTTTTCTGTACTCATGGAAAAATCCCCCTTGTATTTTCTCTTTATATCCCGTAGTACAACATTACCTTAGCATAAAAACGACAGGCTAGAGCAATATCTCTAGCTCAATGCTGCAGCGCATGATAGATTAATCTGGATTGTGCATAGCACAATCAAAAAAAACAATAACTTGCTGCGAACAAAGATAGAGCCAGTATCCGCCTTTAACAGGTTAAAACTCGAGAAACAAAGGAAAACCACCATGAAAACTACTCAGCAACAGTTCAGCGACCTCTCCCTCGGCCATGTTGAAACCACATTGCGCGCCGCACAAATCACGCTGGATAGCGCCGAGCGTATGATCAAGTTCAACCTTGAAGTTTCCAAGCAAACCCTTGAAGACAATGCCGGCTTTGCCCGTGAACTGTCTACCAACACCGACCCACAAGAAATCGCAAGCCGTTTAGGCAAAATGGCCAACCATGCAGCCGAAAAAGCGGTAGAAAACGCCCGCAACTTCTACGAACTGATCTCACAAGCACAAAGCGCCATGACTAAACTGGCCGAAGACAATATGGGCAGCTTCAACAAGAGCCTGATCAGCTCGGTTGAAACGCTGGCAAAAAATGCGCCTGCCGGTTCAGAAACAGCGATCAACGCCATCAAAACCTCTCTTGCCACCTCGGCCGCTGCGCTCAATAGCGTAGCGCAAAGCGCACAGCAAGTAGCCCACTTTACCGATGCCGGCATCAAGACCGCAGGCAACGCCAGCGCTGAAGCGGTAAAGAATGCAGGAAGCAAGCGCGCTAACGCCTGATTCTACCGAAGCGTTCAAGCCCAAGTATCCGACACCCCGCCTGCGGGGTGTTTTTCATTGCGGGGGTGATGCAAAAGCCAACTGGCAGTACAATCGCCCATTGTTCCCACTCTTTACCGAGCCCGAGGTTTCAGCGGATGAAAATAAGCAGCCATTTTGACGCCGGCAGTATCGAAGTTGTCCAGTTTGACGATTTCTCCGACATCCAACTGAGAATCTGTCAGGACAATGCCGCCAGCTTTGCCCAATGGTTCTATTTCCGCCTGCAAGGCGCTGCCTACCAGCCCTGCACGCTGCGCTTTTTGAATGCTGGCGAATGCGCGTATCCGGAAGGCTGGCGTGACTATCAGGCCATGGCCTCGTATGACCGCGTCAACTGGTTTCGCGTACCCACCCTATACGATGGCCAGACACTGACCATCGAACACGTACCGCTCGCCGGCAGCATCTACTATGCCTACTTCGAGCCCTACTCCTACGAGCAACATCTCAACCTGATCGGTCAGGCACAAAGCTCCGGCCTGTGTGATGTCAGCTCGCTAGGCTCCAGCATCGAAGACCGCGACATCGATCTGCTGACCATAGGGCATGAAGTTGAGTCTGATCTCAAAATCTGGATCATTGCCCGCCAGCACCCGGGTGAAACGATGGCCGAATGGTTTATCGAGGGCCTGCTCAACCGGTTACTTGACCCGCAAGACCCGACTAGCCGCCTACTGCTCGATTCAGCCACTTTCTATATTGTGCCGAACATGAACCCTGATGGCGCCATACGCGGCAACCTCAGAACCAATGCCGCCGGCGCCAACCTTAACCGCGAATGGGCGACACCCAGCGTAGACAAGAGCCCGGAAGTCCTGCTTGTACGCAATAAGATGCTGGAAACAGGTGTCGACCTCTTCCTCGACATCCATGGCGACGAGGCACTGCCCTATGTTTTTGCTGCCGGCAGCGAAGGTGTACCCTCATACGATGAGCGCATTGCCAAACTGGAACACCTATTCAAAGAAC
>NZ_JBOFOO010000193.1:0-9768 GCF_051659485.1 Craterilacuibacter sp.
CCTCTGTCTCCTGCTGTGCCAGCGCCAGTTGCTGCAGCTGCTTCGAGTGCTGTGCATCAGCCTGATGGCCGGCCTCTCTGGCCTGTTGCAAGGCTTTATCGGCCAAGTCGCAAGTCTGCAACGCAAGCTCTGCCGCAGCCAGTTCAGTCTGATGCTTTTCAAGCAGCCCGGTCAACACCGCCGCATCGCGCCAGCCACCGACTGGCAGAGCATAAGTCGCCGCCAATTCCTGCCAGCGTGCCAACTGCAACTGCTCGCTCGCCTCGGCCTCGCGGATACGTATGGCCAGTTGCGCCAGTTCGGCCTCGTACCGCGCCAGCAACGACGAGGCTTCCTGCCCCTGGCTTTGCACCCGCTCCAGCTCGCCGTGCAAGGCCTCCAGCGCCTGCCTTGTCGCCGATGAATCCAGTTCTGCATACGCTTCGATGGCCGGATGTTCGTGTGCGCCACACAGGGGGCACGCCTCGCCCGGCTGCAATTGCGCGCGCTGCGCTTCCAGCCCCAGAATGCGCTGCTCCAGCTCAAGCAACTTTTGCTTGTCTTGCAGCCGCTGCTGCAAGGTTTTATAACTTGCGCGCAGTTGCTCGCGATGGGTCTGGCTCGTGTCCAATTGCGCCTGCAGATCTTGCTGCTGCGTCTGCCAATGCAATTTATCAGACTGCAAGCCGCGCAAGGCGGCACCACACTCACCCAACTGCAACAAGCCCTGCTGACCCGACTGCAAGTTTTGCCAATGCTGGCGTAAAGACAAGCCATCTCCACAGGCACTCAGACGCAAAGCCGCCTCGGATTCGCATGCCCGCGCCGCCGTACATCGCTCCTGGGCAGCTAAGACGCCAGCCCTGAGTGCCAGCAGATGCGGGCCGCTCTGCTGCTGCTGACCCAGATAGCCGGCCACCAATTTTTGCTGGGCCTCATGCTCGCCGCCCACACGGCAAACACTGGCAAACAGCGCCCGCCACTCGGGAATAAGTTCGCCCAGCCGTGCGTGCTGCGCCGTCGCATCCAGTCGCGCCTGCAGCCGCTGCTGTTCAGTGGCCATATCCTGCAATGCCGCCTCTTGCCCTGCGGCAAATGCATCGGCCAACGCCCATGCCTCGCCAGACAAGTGCTGCTGCTCGCTGCGTTTGTCTGCGATCGAACCCGCCACCACCGCCAGGGTGCGCTGCGTCTGCTGCCAGTGATCCTCGGCCTGCGTATACGCAACATAAAGCGGGCGCAACGCTTCGGCCGGCTCGCTGACCAGCAGGCAATCAAGCTCTTGGGCGAACTGACGGCTCTTAGCCTCCACTTCCTGCAAGCCGAGTGTGGCGCTGGCCTCGTCACGCCCGGCCTGCTCCAGCCTGATCCGCCATTGACGCTGCGTATCCAGCGGCGCCAGTTGCGCCGCACACTCGCCATCCTGTCGCGCCAGCGCCGCCAACTCGGCCTCCAGTTGTGCGCGCTGCGGTGCGTCCAATAAATCGGCGCCCCCGGCACTCGCCCTGAGCTGATCCAGCGCCGCCTTGGCATCCCGGCTACGCGCAAAGACGCGTTCGGAGATCAGGCCGTAGATTTCGCTACCGGTGAGTTCTTCCAATAGTTCGGCGCGCTCATTGGCACTGGCATTGAGAAAAGCGGCAAAACCACCTTGCGCCAGCAACATCGACTTGGTGAAGCGGGCAAAGTCGAGACCTGTGATGGCCTCGACTTGTTTGAGCTTGTCATGGATCTGGCTGGACAGGATGCTGCCATCGGCAAGCGCCAGCTCCACTTTGGGCGCCTGCAAAGCACCACTGGCCTTATCGCGGGCGCGGCGCTGACTCCAGAATGCACGATAGGCGATGCCTTTCACTTCGAACTCGACCTCGGCCAGACAATCGGCGGTATGCCGCGTCATCAGCTCGTTGGAGCTGGCCGATAGTGTCTTGATGCGCGGCGTCTCGTGATAAAGCGCAAGACAGATGGCATCAAGCAAGGTGGTCTTGCCGGCACCGGTGGGGCCGGTAATGGCGAACAGGCTGTTATCCCGAAAACGCGGCTCGGTGAAATCGATCTTCCACTCGCCCTTGAGCGAATTGAGGTTTTTCAGGCGCAAGCTCAGTATTTTCATGTGCTTTCTCCTTGCAGCTCGGCAAGCAAAGACGTGTAGCGCGCTTCAAGCTGGCACTTCAGCGCATCCGGCAGTTCTTCCTTTGCCAGACGGCGCGCAAAGACCTCCAGCGGATTGAGTTCGTCCAGCGTTTCGCGCGCCACCTGCTGCAAACTGGCTGCCGCCTGCCCGCGCTCGCGCCGTATCCGCAGCACTTCCACCGGCAGCCCCTCGCACAAGGCTGCTATCCGGCCATGCAGGTCGGCCAGATAGTCATCGGTGCAGACCATCACTTCCAGCCATACCGTTTGCCCTGCATTCGCCTCAAGTGCCGCCGCCGCAATGGCAGCCGGCAATTCGTCCAGCGTGCCGCGTAGCGCATATAAAGGCTGAAAACAGGGAATAGGCAAAGACTGCACCCCCTGCAAACCGCGACCATCCAGCTCCACCAGCAGCACCTGTTTTTGCTGGCGCGCCTCGTCAAAGCCCAAGGCAATAGGCGAGCCGCAATAACGGATATGCTCGAAGCCGCCGACCTGTTGCGGACGATGGATATGCCCCAGCGCGATATAGTCGGCCGGCGGAAAAGCGCTGGTCGGAAAGGCCTCCAGTGCACCGACGTAGATTTCGCGTACCGACTCGCTGCTACTGGCCCCCACCGTAGTCAGGTGGCCGGTGGCAATAATGGGCAACTGAGCACCCAGACTATCGCGCTTGGCACACGCCGCCTCGTATAGCGCCTGATAGTGGCCATGTATCGCCTGCTGCAGCGCCAGCTGCTTTTGCTCGGCACTTTGCCCTGCCACGCTTTGCAACACATCGCGGGCACGGATAAACGGAATGGCACACAGGATGGCGCCCGGCTTGCCGCTGCGCTCGGGTAACACCAGCAACTGGGTGTCAGGCACGTCGCTCACGGCAGGAATGACATGGGTAGACAGCTGGGCCAGCAGGCTGCGGCTTTCTCCCAGTGTTGCCACCGAATCATGGTTACCGCCCAGCACTACCAACTGCGCCCCGCTGTGATGCAGGCCGACGATCAGTTCGTTGTAAAGCTCGCGGGCGTAGCTGGGCGGCGCACCGGTGTCGAATATATCACCGGCGACAATCACGGCATCGACCGCATGCAGCGCCACCTGCGTTAATAGCCAGTCCAGAAAGGCCTGATGTTCGGCCTGCCGGGATTTACCCATAAAATGCTGGCCCAGATGCCAGTCCGAGGTGTGCAGTATTTTCATCGCATGCCGTGTTTGCTGAAGTCATGCCGATTATACGTGTGAGATTGCGGCTGGCGCAGCCAACCCGCCATCAGCCTGTCGCGTCACAAACTTGCGCTTGCCACGACAACACCGAAACCGCGGGCAAACAGCGAAAGCCTGAAACAATGAAATATCCCGCTTTACGGGCAGGCTCCCCCGCACCGCGTGGGGCAACCCACCGCCGCCAGCACAGTCACGCCAGACCTGAGGCTTGAATTGGGCTATACTCGCGCGCCTTCGAATTTGAACCGATACAAACGTACTCATGATGACCAATGCTTGTGGCGTGGATTTTGGCACGTCAAACTCGACCGTCGGCTGGCACCGCCCGGGACAAGCGGCCTTGCTGCCACTGGAAGACGGCAAGACCACCCTGCCCTCGGTCGTGTTTTTCAATACCGAGGAAGACTCGGTCGCTGTCGGGCGCGCCGGTATCGCCGAATATCTGGAAGGCTATGAAGGCCGTTTGATGCGCTCGCTCAAGAGCCTGCTCGGCACCAGCCTGATGGAAGGCCAGACCGAAGTCCATGGCCGAAATCTGCGTTTTTCAGACTTGCTGCAGATGTATATCGATGCACTCAAACAGCGCGCCGAATCACAAACCGGCTACGTACTGCAGCAGGCTGTATTCGGCCGGCCGGTGTTTTTTGTCGATGATGATGCCCGCGCCGACAAACTGGCCGAAGACACCCTGGCACACATTGCACGTCAGGCCGGATTTCGCGATATCGAGTTTCAGTACGAGCCGATAGCCGCCGCATTTGACTATGAAAGCCGGATCACGCGCGAGGAGCTGGTACTGGTGGTCGATATCGGCGGCGGCACCTCGGACTTTACCCTGATCCGCTTGTCTCCAAAGGCTGCGCTGAAACTGGATAGGCAGGACGACATTCTGGCCAATTGCGGAGTACATATCGGCGGCACCGATTTTGACCGGCAGTTGAGTCTGGCCAGTGCCATGCCGTTGCTGGGTTTGCGCAGCAAACTTAAAAGCCAGGCCGAGATGCCTTCCAGCGCCTATTTCAATCTGTCGACCTGGCACACCATCAACTTCGCCTATACACGCAAAGCGCTCTCTTCGCTGCAAAGCGTGTATTCGGAAGCTTTGGAGCAGGACAAGCTGGACCGGCTGTTTGCACTGATATCCAAGCGGGCCGGCCACTGGCTGGCCATGCAGGTGGAAGACGCCAAAATTGCGCTATCGACGCGCGATCACGCCATCTTGCAGCTGGATGAAATCGAAGCCGGTTTGACGCAAACCATCACCCGCAACGAATTTGATCAGGCGATAGCACGCCAGATTGACAGCATAGAAAGCACCGTCAAACAGGTGCTCGCTCAGGCCGGGGTATTGTCGGCGGCAGTCGATACCGTGTTTTTTACCGGTGGCGCCAGCGGTGTGCCCCTGCTCAGGCAACGCATCGCCGCGCTATTGCCACTGGCACAAGTCGTAGAAGGCGACCTGCACGGCAGCATAGGCAGCGGATTGGCACTGGATGCCGCCCGCCGCTTCGCCTGATACCGGCTTTCAGCCCTGTAGTCCTTCGACATGGCAGGCCAGCGCGACGATAGACTCGGCAATCGAGCCTTGCGGTGCCGAAGCAAACGTCGCCCCCACCAGACCGCTATCGCTGTGCAATGTACCCTTACGATTGCGAACCTTGGTGTGGACAACGGCAAACTCGTGGCTACTGCAATTGACCTTGACCTTCTGTTGCAGCAGGCAATCATGGCGCTGCCCCTTGTTCGGGCAGCTGACCTGATTGACCTGCAGCCACACCTCCGGCAAGGCACCCGTGCGAAAAGACTGCAGATCAAAAGCAATCTGGTTGCCCGCGCGAGTCTCCCCCAGCAAGACCCAGCGCTGCATCGCTTCAGCATGACACACGCCACAGAACAACAACATCCAGCCCAGCGTTTTCATGGTCGCCACCTCCTGCACGGGCGCCAGATACGTGACAGCCTTGCCTGCCCAGACAGGGCTACTGTGTTCTAGCAGCACTGCTTAAGGCTTGCAGACACAGCTTAAAGAAAAAGGCCGCCTAAACTAAAGGTTTCATGCACGCCACGCGCGGTGTACCCTAGCGCTCCAAAATTTGACCAAGAGACCCATGCAATGGATCAAACCGTAAAACTGATAGGTGCTGCCCTGACGACCAAAGGCAAGTACATGATTTTTCTGGCCTCGAATGACGAAGCCGCCACGCCTATGGGCGCCCGCGCCATCGATGATGATGCGATTCGCCTGTTGCTGCCCGAGCCGGTCAGCAAGCGTGAAGATGCCAAAGAGCTGGAAGCACGCCTGCATCGCGCCCTAAGCGAGGGCAAGCCGGCCAAGGTCATCAAACTCCTGATGCACCTGATTACGGTCGAGCAGCTCAAGCGCATCCGTGTGGCCGATATCAAGCGCCTGCCTGCGGTGCTGTCCTAAACATCAGGAGCCGCCAGGCGCAAACATCTCTTTGTCATTGGTGATTCAGCAGTTATGATCTCAGGCTCATTATGGAGAGGCACGTGGAAGAGATCATTACTGCTTTGCGCTCAGAGCTGGCTCAAATACAGCAGCAACTGACCCAAGCGCAGCAAGGCCATCGTGTGCTGCAGGAAAAACTCGATGCGGCGACAGACGGAACCGGCCTGTGCATCTGGCAAGGCGAGCCGCAAAGCGGCAGGCTGACCGTTTTCAATCTGCAGCAATTCCAGCCTGAAGAGACCTCAGCCGATTTCGAGCGCTGGTGCACGACCTTGCACCCTGACGATAGCGCAGCGGTTCTGGAAAACTACTTTGCCCATTTGGCCGGCCAAACACCTTGCTATGAGGCTGAATACCGCGTGGTGCGCGAAGATGGGCGCATTGTCTGGCTATGGGACAGGGGACGGGTTCTTGAATGGGATGCGGCGGGCCAGCCGATACGCATCATGGGTGCCCATGTCGATATTACTGCACGCAAGACTTACGAGCTGCGTCTGGCGCATCAGGCCCATTTCGACCCGCTCACCGGCCTGGCCAATCGCCACCTGATGCTAAGCCGCTTGCAGACGGAAACAACCCAGGCGGCGCAGCAAAAGCATAGCTTCGTACTGGCCATGCTGGACATAGACCATTTCAAATACTTCAACGACGCACACGGCCATGAGACTGGCGATCAGGTACTCATCGAAGCCGCACGCGCCATGCAAGGGCAGTTGCGCAAGCATGATCTGTGCTGCCGCTGGGGTGGCGAGGAATTCCTGCTGCTGCTCAGCGAGGTATCGATAACCGAAGCGCAGTCCATTATCGGCCGCATCCATCAGGGCATACGCCAGTTGACCCTGCCTATTCCTGACTTGCCATCCATCACCGCCAGCATAGGCTTCAGCCAACACCGCGGGAATGAAGACTACAGCGCCACGCTAGGCCGTGCCGATGCGGCCTTAATGCAGGCCAAGCGCAGCGGGCGCAACAAGATACTCAGCGAGTAAATGCAGCCTTGCCCGTGCCTCCACCCTCAATCACGCAAGATCAGCCACTAATGGCTTGACAGTCTATATAAAGCTATTTATTATTCGCGTCCTCTTGTGGGGGGATTCCCGAGCGGTCAAAGGGATCAGACTGTAAATCTGACGGCTCAGCCTTCGAAGGTTCGAATCCTTCTCCCCCCACCAGTTCCACCTGCCTTTCCGGCATCGGTAGTAACTCTAGTTTTTGCCAACACCAAAATAAATTTAACAGCCCGCCATGGCAGCCGTTAAAGTAGCAGGCATGACTGCCTCTCCCGTTTTGCGCCGCATCAGCCCTTTATGGGCCTTACTGCCTTATCTGCGACCCTATCGCGGCCTTGCGCTGCTGGCACTAATGGCCCTGAGCGTAGCCGCCAGCGCCACACTGGCCCTGCCTGTCGCCTTCCGCTTCATGATTGACAGGGGATTCAGCCAGGGCAGCAGCGGCCATATCAACACCGTATTTATTGCCCTCTTTGGCGTCGCTGCCGTGCTGGCTATCGCGACGGCAGCCCGATTTTATCTGGTCTCGTGGCTGGGGGAGCGCGTCACCAGCGATCTGCGTAGCGCCATCTATCGCCATGTAATCCATATGAGTCCGGTTTACTTCGAAACCACGCAAACCGGCGAAGTATTATCGCGGCTGACCACCGACACCACTCTGGTGCAAACCGTGATCGGCACCAGCTTATCCATGGGTTTACGCAACCTCTTGCTGATGACCGGAGGACTGGTGATGCTGGCCATCACCAGCAGCAGCCTCACCGGCTACATCATTGCCACACTGGTAGTGGTCATTTTGCCCATCATACTGTTCGGGCGGCGGGTACGGGCACTATCCCGCAACAGTCAGGACCGCATCGCCGACGCCAGTGCCATGGCCGGCGAAATTCTCAATGCCATCCCTACCGTTCAGGCATTCAATCAGGAAGGGCGCGAGTCCCGGCGCTTTGATGGCGCAGTCGAACATGCCTTTGACAGTGCGCTGGCGCGCATCCGCGCCCGCAGTCTGCTGACGGCGGTGGTGATCCTGCTGGTTTTCGGCGCCATCGTATTCGTGCTGTGGCTGGGGGCCCATGCGGTCATCGACGGCACGTTGACACCGGGAGAGCTGGGGCAGTTCATCCTGTATGCGGTGGTGACCGCCGGTGCCATTGGCGCCATTGCAGAAGTCTGGGGCGATATCCAGCGCGCGGCGGGTGCCACCGAAAGGCTGATGGAACTACTGGCGCTAAATACACAAGTTGCATCGCCCGCCATGCCGCAACCCTTACCGGCAACAGGCGATGGCCTCCGGCTGGAAAATGTCAGTTTCAGCTACCCTTCCCACCCGGATCAGCCCGCCCTGCAGGGCCTGAACCTGCACATACGCCCGGGAGAGCGAGTGGCTGTGGTAGGCCCCTCGGGTGCCGGCAAGTCCACATTATTCCAGTTACTGCTACGCTTTTATGATCCGGAACAAGGACAGATCAAGCTGCAAGGAGTCGACCTGCGCGCATTAAGCCTGAGTGATTTGCGCCAGCATCTGGGGATTGTCTTGCAGGACACCATCATTTTTGCCGGCAGCGCGCTGGAAAACATTCGCTACGGACGCCCCGATGCCAGCGACAGCGAGGTCCATGCCGCCGCCCGTGAAGCGGCGGCTGAAGAATTCATTCTGCGCCTGCCACAAGGCTATGCCAGCCATCTGGGCGAACGCGGCGTCCGCCTGTCTGGCGGGCAGCGCCAGCGTATCGCTATCGCCCGCGCCATCCTGAAAAATCCGCCCGTACTGCTGCTGGACGAAGCCACCAGTGCGCTGGATGCCGAGTCCGAGCAACTGATCCAACAGGCGCTGGAGCGCGCTGCCAAGAACCGCACCACGCTGCTGATCGCCCACCGTCTGGCAACGGTACGTCAGGCCGATCGTATTCTGGTGATGGATCAGGGGCGCATCATTGCCGAAGGCACCCATACCGCCTTACTGCAAAGCTCGCCACTTTACGCACGACTGGCCGCCTTGCAGTTCGGCGTCACGGCGGCCGAATAAGCAATCAACTGCGCGGCTTGCCTAAGCGAATGACAAGGCTTTGCCCTCGATATGGACAGCCGGCTTTTCCACAGTTCCTGTGGAAAAGCCGTGCCAAACAGCAGCATAAAAATAGAAAAACCCATTCAAATCAATGGCCACGCAAGTGCTGATTAAAATTTGCACAGCACGCCAGGCCATCCAGATTCAGGCTATTCCGTCAAGACACCCGCGCGTTTTAAACCCGATAAAATCCAGCCCTCGTGCCATCAGATCCAGCTGCTACCATCCATTTATTCGCCAGGACACAGCAAAGGGAGACCACCATGAGCAAGATCATTATCAACGGGCACAATTTCGTGAAGTCGCTACTGAACGGACAAGCGCGTGGCCAGGAATTTGTTCAGGCAATCAACGACTATCTGGCCTACCTGTCTGAACAGGCCGAGATGTCCGGTATTGCACTGGAAGTCGAAAACGACACCCTGACAGCCGGCGTGTATCGCATCACCGATGAAGCCGACCACGCCGACCTCATCGCCGCACAGGAGTTCATGCAGCACCACATCAAGGACTTCTGGGCCTGGCATGGCCGCACTACAGGATAACAACCTGCCCTATAACTCGATGCTGCCCTTGTGCTCGGGTACGCTGACCATCCAGCCCAATTCGTGCTCGATACGCCGGCGCAAGGTATCGGCCGCATCCGGCTCGCCATGCACGACAAAAGTGTGTTTTGGCGCTTGGGCAAACCCTTGCAGCCAAGCCATGATTTCGTCGGCATCGGCATGCGCCGACAGGTGCTCCAGTGCAATCACTTCAGCGCGTATCGGCACATCTTCGCCATAAATGCGTACGCTGTCCGCCCCGCCAGTAATCAGCGCGCCACGCGTGCCGCCAGCCTGAAAACCGGCAAACAGCAGGGTATTGCGCGCATCCGGCCCAAAAGC
>NZ_JBOFOO010000194.1:0-1004 GCF_051659485.1 Craterilacuibacter sp.
TATTATCGGACGCGCCGGACAAAGCTTGAGCCAGGAATGAGGCATGATTCTTGCTTTTTAATGGTCATTGTCAGCGCCACCGTGCGCTGCCACCCGGCAAGTGTTGTGAACCATGTCGGCCAGCGGGCGCCATTTCCTCAAAAATGGCGTGGCTGCCCGCCAACTCAAGGTATCTGCTATGAAATTACCGCTGCTGTTGACCCTGCTGCTGGCCAGCCTGAGCGCCCGCGCCGAACTTATCGAAGCACAGGGCAGCGCCGCCATTCTGGGGGGCGATGAAGTCTATGCCCGCGAGCAGGCAACCCGCGACGCCCTGCGTCAGGCCCTGCTGGCCAGCGGCGCGGCTGTCTCCAGCGTCCAGCGTCTGGAAAATGGCAGCCTGCGCTCCGAGCAGATCCAGATCCGCTCCGGCGGCGATATTCGCCAGTACCGGCTCAAGCGGGAAGAGGTGCGCAACGGCCGCATGTACATCACGCTGGTGGCCGACATTCAGGCCGAGCGCCAGATCTGCCAGACCCAGCACTTCGCCAAGGATTTGACACTGGTGAGGCTGCGGATGCGCTATCCGGATCAGGCCAGCTACGGCGCCATGGACGACATGCCGGAAAACCTCTCACGCCAGCTGTTCGAAACTCTCGCCAACGCGCCGCAAGGGGTCGCGGTGCGCCAGTGGCTGGACGAAAACTTGCGCATCGACCCGCTTCACCTGCAACAGGGGGATCGCAGCGCCCTCGAGGAGATCAAGGCACTCAGCCTGCGTACCGACAGCCAGTATCTGGTGCTCGGCAGCATCGACGATCTCTCCATCGAACCGCAGGGCAACCAGCTGACCAGTTGGTATCAAGATCCCGTGCGCAACTTTCGTATGCAGCTCTACCTGTTCGACGGCATCAACGGCAGTCTGGTCAACCGCAAGGTCTACGAAGGGCGCGCCACCTGGACCTTTGGCAAGCGGGAGCAGGTGGGCAGCAGCAGCGGCCAGTTCTGGCAGTCAAGCTACGGCC
>NZ_JBOFOO010000195.1:0-10575 GCF_051659485.1 Craterilacuibacter sp.
ACGAACAGGCCGGTGTCCATGCCCTTCTTTTCCATGGTCGCCATATCGGCTTCGGCCACCGAGCCGGCCTTGCATTCGGCGATAAAGCCCTGCATGGCCGGATTACCGGCAGCAGCCTGCGTCGCCAGCGGATGTTCGGCGGCAACGGCAACATAGG
The DNA here is from genome assembly GCF_051659485.1 of Craterilacuibacter sp. Classification (NCBI taxonomy): domain Bacteria; kingdom Pseudomonadati; phylum Pseudomonadota; class Betaproteobacteria; order Neisseriales; family Neisseriaceae; genus Craterilacuibacter; species Craterilacuibacter sp. The sequence continues at coordinate 158 of NZ_JBOFOO010000195.1, forward strand.
TCGCACCCATCAGCGTATCCGGACGGGTGGTGTAGACCTTGAGCTTGCCGGCGTGACCGATCGAGGCCTCGTCGTAGGCAAACTCGATATCGGCACCGAAGCTCTTGCCTATCCAGTTGCGCTGCATGGTCTTGACCTGTTCCGGCCAGCCATCCAGCGTATCCAGATCCGCCAGCAGCTCTTCCGCATACTGGGTAATACCGAAGTAGTACATCGGGATTTCACGCTTTTCCACCAGCGCATCCGAGCGCCAGCCACGGCCGTCGATCACCTGTTCGTTGGCCAGCACGGTCTGGTCGACCGGGTCCCAGTTCACGATGCCGTTTTTCTTGTAGATCACGCCCTTTTCAAACAGGCGGGTAAACAGCCACTGTTCCCAGCGGTAGTAGTCCGGCTTGCAGGTCGCAAGCTCCCTTTCCCAGTCGATGGCAAAGCCCAGGCTGTCGAGCTGGGTCTTCATGTAATCGATATTGGCGTAAGTCCACGCCGCCGGTGCGCCGCCGTTTTTCATCGCGGCATTTTCGGCCGGCAGGCCGAAAGCATCCCAGCCCATGGGCTGCAGCACGTTGTAGCCCTTGAAGCGCATAAAGCGCGCCAGCGCGTCGGTGATGGTGTAGTTGCGCACATGGCCCATGTGCAACTTGCCCGACGGATAGGGGAACATCGACAGCGCATAGTACTTGGGGCGCGACGTGTCTTCGGTAGCACGGAAAGCGTGGCTCGCCTTCCAGTTGTCTTGTGCGGCGGCTTCAAGCTCGCGTGGGCTGTAGTGTTCTTGCATGGCGATCGCTGATATGAAAAGAGGGAATGCAGAATCGGATCATTATAGCGATGGTGTTAGGGGGTGCATACGGGCAAGACCGCTATCGGCACAACTAGCCGCCGCGATAAGGGCATCGGCATGCTAAAATCGGCGCTCTTTGCTGGCGTTCTCCTGCGCGGGAACCCATCGGGAAACAGCAGGCGCATCCATGCCTAGCTGTGCTGCCCCCGCAACGGTATGCATCCGGCCGGCTGACAACAGCCTGGCGCGGCACATCAAGACCCACGGTGAGACACTCACGGGAAGGGGATGTGCCGGGGATGAGAGCCCGGACACCGACCAGCCAGGACCGCCGCCTTCGCGGCGGCTCAAGGGGAAGTGCCGCGGTGGGCGGCCAGTCTTCAGCCTAGCGATCTAGCACCATGGCCACGCTTCCCTGTTGTCACCACACCGGGCGCACTTGCGTCCTGCATCAGGGCATACGGCATGACTTATCCTCCCCGCAGCAACGCTAATCCATGCCGCTGACCGCCACACGCGCCCGCCTTATTTTATTGCTGCTGGCGACCCTGTCGCTGGCCAGCCTGCTGCTGTCGGCCGCCATCGGTTCGGTGCCACTGGGTATCCGCGAGCTGGGGCAGGGCCTGTCCGGGCTGATGGCCGGGCAAAACACCACGCTGGCCAGCACCTTGCTGGAGCTGCGCCTGAACCGCGCACTGGTGGCATGGGTCACCGGTGCATCGCTGGCATTGGCCGGGGTGATGATGCAGGCGCTGCTGCGCAATCCGCTGGCCGATCCTTATGTACTGGGCGTGTCCGGCGGGGCCTCTGCCGGTGCCTTGCTGGCCATGCTGCTGGGTGCCGGCATCTGGGTGGTCGACCTGTCGGCTTTTGGCGGCGCGGTCGGCATCAGCCTGCTGCTGCTATTGCTGGCACGGGACGAACTCAGCCGTGGCGGCAGCTCTCCCTTGTTGCTGCTGACCGGGGTGATTCTGGCCTCCGGCTGCGGGGCACTGGTGACGCTGATGCTGTCCATTGCACCCGACAGCAGCCTGCGCGGCATGGTGTTCTGGCTGATAGGCGATCTGTCCGGCAGCGAATTGCGGCTGATGCCGTGGCTGGCGCTGGCCGTGGCACTGGCTTTCAGCCTGCGCGCGGCCCGCGGCATCAACCTGCTGGCGCTGCATGGCGAGATGGCCTCCACCCTGGGCATCCGTGTCGGCCAATTGCGTTACGGCCTGTTCGGTTTTGCCGCCCTGCTCACCGCCAGCGCCGTCACCAACGCCGGCAGCATCGGCTTTCTCGGCCTGATCGTGCCGCACGCCTGCCGTTTCGCACTGGGTCCCGACCATCGCCTGCTACTGCCATCCGCTGCCATGGCCGGGGGCTTGCTGCTGGTGCTGGCCGACACCCTGTCGCGCACCATCGTCGCGCCCCAGCAATTGCCGGTCGGCGTCATCACCGCACTGATAGGTGTACCGGCCTTTTTGTTGCAGCTGCGTCAGGTACGCAGGAGCAGCCCATGCTGAGTACCCGCGAACTCTCGCTACAAATCGGCCCCTTGCTGCTGCTGGATTCGCTTGACTGGCAAGTCGCCCCCGGCCAGATCTGGGCCATCATCGGGCGCAACGGCGCCGGCAAAAGCACACTGCTGCGTACCCTCGTGGGCCTGCAGGCTCCGACTAGCGGCCACATCCAGCTGGATGGCCGCGAGCTGTCCGTCTGGCAAGCCGGCGAGCGCGCCCGGCGCATGTCTTACCTGCCGCAGGGGCGTAGCGATGCCTTCGGCTACCGGGTACTGGATGCGGTACTGGCCGCGCGCCACCCGCACCAGCAAAACTACTGGGAATCGGCCACCGACCTCGAAATCGCACGTGATGCCCTCTCTGAACTGGATATCGGCCATCTGGCGCAGCGCGATATCCGCACCCTGTCCGGCGGCGAGCGCCAGCGTGCCGCCATCGCCGGCCTGCTGGCACAGGATGCGCCGCTGATGCTGCTGGACGAGCCGGCCAGCGCACTGGATCTCGCGCACCAGATCACCCTGCTGCAACTCGTCTCCCGCCTGACACAAGAGCAGGGCAAGGCGGTGGTGATGGTCAGCCACGAACTCAATCTCACCTTGCAGCATGCCAGCCATGCGCTCTTGCTGCTGGACAACGGCCTGTGGCAGGCCGGCGCGGTTGCCGAACTGACCGCTGCCGATCTGGGCCGTTGTCTGGGCTATCCGCTACAAGCTATTGTCCATGAAGGACAGACACTCTATATCCCCCAAACAAGGCGCATACCATGACCCAAGAACAAGACGGCATCAACCAGCGCCATCAGGCCCGCATGCAGCGCAAAAAAGCCATTATCGACCAGCACATCGCGGCGGCCGACGGCAAGAAGGGCCTGCTGATCGTCAACACCGGCAATGGCAAGGGCAAGAGTTCCAGCGCCTTCGGCATGGTGATGCGCGCGCTCGGCCACGAGATGCAGGTCGGCATCGTGCAGTTCATCAAGGGCGCGATGTCCACCGGCGAAGAGCGCTTCCTGCGCCGCTTCCCCGATGAAGTCAGCTTCCACGCCATGGGCGAGGGCTACACCTGGGACACACAGAACCGCGAACGCGATATCGAAAAAGCCGGTATCGCATGGGAGCTGGTACGCGGTTTTCTGGCCGACCCGGCCATCGGCCTGATCGTGCTGGACGAGCTCAATATTGCGCTCAAATACGGCTATCTGGATCTGGATATGGTGCTGGCCGATCTGGCCAAGCGCCCGCCGATGCAGCATGTAATCATTACCGGACGCGGCGCACCGGCCGCGCTGATTGCCGCCGCCGACACCGTCACCGAGATGCAGGTGGTCAAGCACGCCTATGATGCAGGCATTGGCGCGCAAGCGGCGATCGAATGGTAAAAACAGCATGCTAAGCACCCTGCCATTGAGCGCGCTGGCGGTTTTAATGCTGGCCGGGCTGTTGCTGGACATGCTTCTGGGCGAGCCGCGGCGCTTGCATCCGCTGGCCGGCTTCGGCCGCCTGGCCGCAGCGCTGGAGTCACGCCTGAATCAAGGCCGGCATCGCCGCGTCCGCGGCATGCTGGCCTGGTGCCTGGCAGTGCTGCCGCTACTGGCGCTGACGGCAGCCACGCTCGCCTGGGCAGCATCACAATGGGGCGCATGGGTTTGGCCGCTACATGCGCTGCTACTGTATGCCGCGCTGGGGCTACGCAGCCTGCGCGACCATACCGCGCCGATCGCCCGCGCCCTGCATGGCGGCGATCTGGCCGGCGCCCGCCAGCTGACGGCGCGGATTGTCAGCCGCGATACGCAAGACACCAGCGAAAGCGATCTGGCCAAGGCCGGGGTGGAATCCTTGCTGGAAAACGGCAGCGATGCCGTCTTCGGCACCCTGTTCTGGTTTGCCATCGCCGGCGGCCCCGGCGCCCTGCTATTCCGGCTGGCCAATACCCTGGATGCGATGTGGGGCTACCGCAATGCGCGCTTTGGCGAATTCGGCTGGCTGGCCGCCCGCAGCGACGATGTGCTGGGCTTTATACCGGCACGCCTCACCGCCCTGACTTATGCCCTGCTCGGCCATACCCGCCCGGCCCTGCGCAGCTGGAAGGAGCAGGCGCCACACTGGCCCAGCCCCAATGCCGGGCCGGTGATGGCAGCCGGCGCCGCCGCGCTGGGGCTGGAATTGGGCGGCAAGGCGCGTTACGACGGCGTAGACGAACTACGTCCGCTACTGGGCGAGGGACGCCACGCCCGCGCCACCGATCTGGCACGCGCATGGCGCCTCATCGCCAAGGGCAGTGCGCTATGGCTGGCCATCTTTACCCTGATCGCCATCGCATCGGAGCTGGCATGAGCCGCATCGTACACGGCGGCAATCTCAAGGCGGCCATCGCCCGCTTTGGCGGCGACAACTGGCTGGATCTGTCTGCCGGCCTGTCGCCCCATGCCTATCCGCTGCCGGCCCTAAACGACGACGTCTGGCAGCGCCTGCCGGAAGACGACCCGGCCTTGCTCGCTGCCGCGTGTGCCTATTACGCGGCGCCGCAGATGCTGGCCGTGGCCGGCACTCAGGCGGCCATACAGGCGCTGCCGCGCCTGCGTGCGCCCTGCCGCGTCAGCTTTGCTGCCCCCGGCTATGCCGAACATCCGGCCTGCTGGCGCGCTGCCGGCCATGCGGTGCAGGAAATTGCCTATAGCACGCTGGAAACGCAGATAGCGCACAGCGATGTCGTCATCGTTTGCAACCCCAATAACCCCACCGGCCAGCATATAGAACCGGCCACGCTATTGCGCTGGGCGGAATGCTTAGCCGCACGCGGTGGCTGGCTGGTGGTGGACGAGGCCTTCGGCGATATGCTGCCGGCGCGCTCGGTAGCTGCACACACGGCACAGCCCGGGCTGATCGTACTGCGCTCGGTGGGCAAGTTTTTCGGGCTGGCAGGCTTAAGGCTGGGCTTTGTCGCGGCCGAAGCCGCGCTGCTGGAGCGGCTTTGCGCGCTGCTAGGCCCGTGGTCGGTCAGCGGCCCGGCACAAATCATAGGCAGGGCGGCACTGGCCGACCACGACTGGCAGGCCGGCATGCGCATGCGACTAGAGGCCGACGGACAGCGCCTGCGCGCACTGCTGTTGCAGCACGGCATCAATAGCCAGGGCACGGCGCTGTTTCGCTGGTGGCCGGATAAAGAGGCCGAACACTTTCACCAGCATATGGCACAGCAGCAGATCTGGGTGCGGCTGTTCCCGCAAGCGGCCCGCGGCATCCGTCTGGGCCTGCCACCAAACGAAGAGAGCTGGCAACGGCTGGCAACGGCACTGGCCGATGCGCCCCTGCCACGACACAGCGAAGCACAATCATGAAACACCTTATTGCCCTGCTGGCCATATTCGTACTGCCAGCCCACGCCGCCGTCAGTGCGACCGATGACGCCGGCCACCTCGTCACCCTCGCCCAGCCTGCCCAAAGGGTGATCAGCCTCGCACCGCACGCAACCGAACTCTTGTTCGCCGCAGGTGGCGGCAAGGCGATTGTCGGGGCGGTCGAATACAGCGACTACCCGCCAGCTGCGGCAGCCATCCCGCGCATAGGCAATAACCGCCAGCTGGATCTGGAACGCATCATCGCGCTCAAGCCTGATCTATTGGTGGTGTGGCTGCACGGCAATGCCGAGCGCCAGTTGGCGCAGCTGAAAAAGCTCGGCATTCCGCTGTTTTACAGCGAACCGAAAAAACTGGCCGACATCCCCGCTGCCATTACCCGCCTGGGTAGCCTGTTGGGCAGCGAAGCCGTCGCCCATTCCGCCGCGCAGGATTACCGGCAGAAACTGGAGAGACTGACCCGGCATTACAGCGGCAAAAAACCGGTCAAGGTGTTCTATCAGGTGTGGCACAAACCGCTGTATACGCTGAATAACAGCCATATCGCCAGCGACGCCATCCGCCTGTGCGGCGGGGTCAACGTCTTTGGCCACCTGCCCGTCACCGCGCCCACCGTCAATGCCGAATCCGTGCTGGCTGCCAACCCGGATGTAATCATCGCCGGCAGCGACGACAGGCGCAGCACCGAGCTTGAGATGTGGAAGCGCTACCCGACACTGAATGCGGCACGCCGCCAGCAGCTCTATACCGTAGACAGCTCGCTGCTATCGCGCTCCGGCCCGCGCATTATCGATGGTGCGGCCCAGCTATGCACAAGGCTGGATCAGGCACGCAAGGCACAGACACCATGAACTTCCGCTACCACACGCTGATGGTGCAAGGCTGCACCTCGGATGCAGGCAAAAGCACGGTCGTGGCGGCACTATGCCGGCTGTTGGCACGCGATGGCATAAGGGTCGTACCGTTCAAGCCGCAGAATATGGCGCTCAATAGCGCGGTCACTGCCGACGGCGGTGAAATCGGCCGCGCACAAGCCTTGCAGGCGGTGGCGGCAGGACTTGCGCCACATACCGATATGAACCCGGTGCTGCTCAAGCCCTCCAGCGACACCGGCGCGCAGATCATCATCCACGGCAAGGTGCGCGCCGACATGCACGCCTGCGACTACCACAACTACAAGCCGCGTGCGATGGCGGCGGTGCTGGAATCTTACCAGCGCCTGCGCGCGCAATATCAGGTGGTTATGGTCGAGGGTGCCGGCAGCCCGGCCGAAGTCAATCTGCGGGCGCGCGACATCGCCAATATGGGCTTTGCCGAAGAAGTGGATTGCCCGGTCATTCTGGTGGCCGATATCGACAAGGGCGGCGTATTCGCCCACCTGATCGGCACGCTGGCCTGCTTGTCGGACAGCGAGCGCGCGCGCATCGCAGGCTTCGTCATCAACCGTTTTCGCGGCGACCCCGCCCTGCTCGCCGACGGCCTCGCGTGGCTCACGCAGCAAACCGGCAAACCGGTGCTGGCGGTGCTGCCCTATCTGCACGGCCTGACGCTGGATGCCGAAGATGCGGTGGAAACCGCGCAGCAAGATGGCCATTTCCGCATCGTAGTGCCGCGCCTGCCGCATATCAGCAACCATACCGATTTCGACGCGCTGCGCGCCCACCCGGATGTGAGTCTGGTGTTTGCCGGAGCCGGAGACGCACTGCCGCCGGCCGACCTGATCATCCTGCCCGGCAGCAAGAACACCCGTTCCGATCTTGCCTTTTTGCGCAAGCAGGGCTGGGATAGCGCCATCAGCCGCCACCTGCGCTATGGCGGCAAGCTGATCGGCATCTGTGGCGGCTACCAGATGCTGGGCACACAGATTGATGACCCGGACGGTTTAGAGGGCGAAGCCGGCAGCAGTGCCGGGCTGGGTTTACTGATGATGGAAACGGTATTGACTGGCGACAAGCGCCTGCAGAATGTAGCCGGGCACTGCACCTTTGCCGATGCGGCGGTTAGCGGCTACGAAATCCATATGGGGCGCTCACAGGGGGCGGCACTGGCAACGCCGGCCTTCATGATCAACGGCACGGCCGAAGGCGCGATCTCGAACGACCATCAGGTGCTGGGCAGCTATCTGCACGGCCTGTTCGACCACCCCGAGGCACAGGCCGCGCTGCTGGACTGGGCCGGGCTTAAACAGGCGCGTGCCGTCGACCTAGCCGCTCTGCGCGAGGCCAGCATCGACCGCATTGCCGATGCCTGCCTGCCACTGTATCAAGCACTGCAGGCGCGGTAGCCGCGCCAGACGCGCTTACAGGCTGCGCTCGAAGTGGCTAACCAGCGTCCGCATCTCTTCGGCCGCCTGCTGCAAATCAGAGACGGCGTAGTCGGTCTGCACCATGCTGTGCGCGTTACTCTCGGTAAACGCACTCAGATGCTCCATGGTCTGCGCCACCTCCTGCGAGGCCTGACGTTGCTGGCCCAGCATCACCGTCACGTCGCGCGCCGAGCTGGACACCACCTCGGCGGCCTGCCTGATCTCTTCGAATGCCGTGTTGCTGACGCGGGTCAGGCGGTTGCTTTCCTCGACCTTGGCGGAAGTGAGCGCCATCGCCGACAGCGCGGCACTGGTCTGCTCGATAATCCGGTTGGTCGTGCTGGAAATCTCCACCGTACTCTGGGTGGTACGCTCGGCAAGCTTGCGCACCTCGTCTGCCACCACGGCAAAGCCGCGGCCTGCCTCCCCGGCGCGTGCGGCTTCGATCGCGGCATTGAGTGCCAACAGATTGGTCTGGTCGGCAATATCCTTGATGATCTGGGTAATCTGGTTCACCGCGTTGACGTCGTCGCCCAGTTGCGTCATGCGCTGCTGCGCGTCCTGCACCGTCGGCACCAGCGCCTCGGTCACCCCCAGTGTCGCCTGCATCGCCCCCTGCCCCTGCTCGACCAGCAACTGGGTTCCGGCTGCATGCTGTGTACTGCGCTCGGTCGCCTCGTGAATTTCGCGTACCGATGCCGATAATTGCTCCAGTGCAGCCGCCACAGAAGCGATACCGTCCGACTGTTTGTGCCCGCTCTCGACCACCTCGCCCACTCCGCGCAGCGCAGAGCCCGACTGCGCCCTGATCTGTTCCGCTCCCGAGACCACATCCGCAATCACGGCCCTAAGCCCGACCTGCATCGAAGTCATGCCGATCAAGAGCTCGGTGAATTCAGCGCTGGCCCGCGTGTCGATATCGCAACGAAAATTCCCCTCCGACAACTGCTGCAGCGCCTGACGGATGGCCGTGACCGGCCGCTGCAGCCCCTGCCAGCACCAGACGCCCAGACCACCCGCCAGCAGAGCGCCCAGAGCGGCCGCCAGCCAGACATTCAGCCCGGCCTGTGATGCAGCCGCCACCAGTAATAGCGGCAATACCGCCAGCAGGCCGATGCGGATCCGCATCGAAATCCGGGCCGGATAGCGGGTTGGCGGCAGCGTCGCCTGCCGGTTGCGGATGGCGGCGTATAGCCGCTCGGCCTCCCGCACCTCGGCCGCTTGCGGCAGGTTGCGCACCGAACGGTAGCCAACCTTACGCCCATCTTCGAACAAGGGCGTAACGTAGGCCTCGACCCAATAGAAATCCCCATTCTTGCAACGGTTCTTGACCAGCCCCCGCCATGGCAGGTCGGCCTTCAGCGTGTGCCACATATCGGCAAAAGCCTCCGGCGGCATCTCCGGATGGCGCACCATATTATGCGGCTGCCCCAGCAGCTCTTCGCGTGTAAACCCGCTGATTTCGACAAAGGCCGGGTTGACATAGCTGATCATGCCCTTAAGGTCGGTCTTGGAGACAATGGGACGCTTGGGATCGAGAACATGCTCGACCGTGGTGATCGGTAGGTTGGTTTTCATGGTGCTGGTGATGTCTCTTGTTTTTATAAATGCATTTTTATTAAAAATTCGACCGCATCATGACGAGACGAAATGCCACTGTCAACACCCATGTCAATAAGGTTATTCCCTTACCCCCCGCCATCTGCGAGGCAAGCGCGGCGTGACGAAAGCAAGTCATGAACAGCAGCACACACCATAGGAAAAAAACCTGAAATCGCTGCGGCGAAATCAGGCTTGCACATTTATCCGTACCCGTTTACCGGCAGGGCCTCGCGCACCATATTGATCTACGCATGGCCGAAGGCTTCCAAGCGGCGGTGTGCTCGATTTTCAGCATGACTACTTGAAGCAACCATCGATACTGAGTGGGACTTGAAACCGCATATGTACTAGCCCCCTTGCGCGAGGCCAGCATCGACCGCATTGCCGATGCCTGCCTGCCGCTGTATCAAGCACTGCAGGCGCAAGAATAAACACGCTACACAACTCTAATTTTATGTATTTTTTAAAAGTAGCATCTTGTATAGATAAAAATTTATTGATTTAGATCTGCTCGCATGACAAGCGGCCATGATATGTTCAATCCATAATATGAAAATGGATGCCCCCCCATGCCGCAAGTCACCTCCCTGAAAACAAGACTGCTGGTGATGATTGCCAGCATTGTGCTACTGGTCTGTGCACTCGGTGCCATGCTGCTGTTCAGCCAGTACCAACAGATGATGAAAGACCGTGGCGCCATGATTCGCGGTCAGGTAGAGAACGCCATCAGCCTGGTTGCCAGCTATGAACAGCGGGCCAACCGTGGCGAGATCAGTGAACAACAAGCCCAGCAACTGGCCAAACAGGCGCTGACCGCGCTGCGGTTTGACGGCAAGGAATACTTCTTTGTCGGCGACAAGTCCCTGC
>NZ_JBOFOO010000196.1:0-3418 GCF_051659485.1 Craterilacuibacter sp.
GTGTGCCGGACAGGCGGATAGGGCATGCGACTTGCGGCACCTGCTGCCCGGCACTGTCCTGCAGTTGCAGCGCCATCTGGCGATGGCGGATCTGCGGGTCGGCAAAGGCTTCGTCTACGGTATTGATCGGGCCGCACGGCACACCGGCTGTTTCCAGCATCTGCAACCACTGATCGCGCGAACGCGCCATAAAAGCCGCCGCCAGTTGCGGCACCAGCAACTCACGGTGCTGAACCCGCATCGGATTAGTGGCAAAGCGTGCATCCTTCGCCAGTGCCGGCTGCCCGATGGTTGTGCAGGTCGCAGCAAACTGGCGGTCATTACCGCAGGCCAGAATAAAGTGTCCGTCGGCACAGGCAAACACCTGATACGGCACGATATTGGGATGGGCATTGCCCAGACGCGGCGGGGTCTCCCCCCCCACCAGATAGTTCATCCCGACATTGGCCAGCATCGCCACGGCACAGTCGAACAACGCCATATCGATATACTGTCCGACACCGCTACGGGTGCGCGAGAGCAAGGCGGCTTGCACCGCATTGGCGGCATACAGTCCGGTAAAGAGGTCGGTGACCGCCACCCCCACCTTGTGCGGCTCGCCGTCGGCGGGGCCGGTGATGCTCATCAACCCGCTCATGCCCTGCACGATATAGTCGTAACCCGGGCGCTCGGCATACGGGCCATCCTGACCGAAGCCGGTAATCGAGCAATACACCAGCCGCGGATTGATCGCGCTCAGGCTCTCGTAGTCGAGGCCGTATTTTGCCAGCCCGCCCACCTTGTAGTTTTCCAGCAGCACATCGGCGTCGGCCACCAGCCGGCGCACGATCTCCTGCCCTTCGGGCCGGGTGATATCGATGGTCAGCGAGCGCTTGCCGCGATTGGTCGACAGGAAATACGCGGCCGAGCCATCGGCCAGTGCCGGCGGCGCCCATTGCCGCGTATCGTCACCCGCACCGGGGCGCTCCACCTTGACCACTTCGGCACCCAGATCAGCCAATAGCTGGCCGGCCCACGGCCCGGCCAATACCCGCGATAAATCCACTACCTTAATACCGGCAAGCGCACCAGACATGACATCTCCCTGCGGTCGCTTGACCGCAAAAAAAGCGCCCGGACAGGCCGGGCGTCAAGGACAGACAGAAAAACAAGCAAAAGCGGCAGCCTGCTGCCACCTCTGCAATTAATCAGCAAAATGCCTGAATACCGGTGATCGCACGCCCCAGAATCAGCGCATGCACATCGTGCGCGCCTTCATAGGTATTCACCGCCTCCAGATTCATCACATGGCGGATGACATGATATTCGTCAGAGATACCGTTGCCGCCGTGCATATCGCGCGCGACGCGGGCAATATCCAACGCCTTGCCGCAGTTATTGCGCTTGATCAGCGAGATCATCTCCGGTGCGGCACGCCCCTCATCCATCAGTCGGCCGACCTGCAGTGCGGCTTGCAGACCCAGCGCGATCTCGGTCTGCATATTGGCCATCTTGAGCTGCGGAATCTGGTTGGCAGCCAGCGGCCGGCCAAATTGCTGGCGATCCAGTTGGTACTGGCGTGCGGCATGGAAGCAGAACTCGGCCGCGCCCATCGCGCCCCAGGCAATACCGTAGCGCGCCTTGTTCAGGCAGCCAAACGGCCCCTTCAGCCCGGTCACACCCGCGAGCAGGTTTTCATCCGGCACGAACACATCGTCCATCACGATCTCGCCGGTAATCGATGCACGCAAGGAAAACTTGCCTTCGATCTTGGGTGCAGACAGGCCCTGCATGCCCTTTTCCAGCACGAAGCCGCGGATCTCGCCCGCGTCATCCTTGGCCCAGACCACAAATACGTCGGCCACCGGACTATTGGTAATCCACAGCTTGCTGCCACTCAGCAAATAACCGCCATCGACCTTGCGCGCACGGCTCTTCATGCCGGCCGGGTCGGAGCCGGCATCGGGCTCGGTCAACCCGAAACAGCCTATCCATTCACCGCTTGCCAGTTTGGGCAGATATTTGTCCTTCTGGGCATCGGAGCCGTAGGCCCAGATCGGATGCATCACCAGCGAACTTTGTACACTCATGGCCGAGCGGTAGCCCGAATCCACCCGCTCGACTTCGCGCGAAATCAGGCCATAAGCCACATGGTTGAGACCGGCACAACCATAACCGTCGATGGTGCAGCCCAGTAGCCCCAGTTCGCCCATCTCGTTCATGATCTCGCGATCGAAGCGTTCTTCACGGTTAGCCAGCAAGACTCGCGGCAACAGTTTGTCCTGACAGTAGGCACGGGCAGCCTCCTGCACCATGCGCTCCTCGTCACTGAGCATAGAAGAAAGCAGAAGTGGATCGTCCCAGCTGAACGGGGCGCGGCTATGATTGGCGGCCATGATATGTCTCCGGTGTATTAATTCCGCCTTGCGGAATTTAGTTCTACATTGCAGAATAGACTATCCACTCGGATAGCGGATGTAAAGCCCTTTATTGCCGAATGACATAGCAGGCCACCCCAAGGAATGAGCATATGCAGGAAGAAGACAAAGACAGACTGTTTGTCACCGCACTGGCACGCGGTCTGGCGGTACTGTCGGCATTCAAGCCGGGCGAGACCGCACTGTCCAATCAGGAACTGGCCAAACGCACCGGCCTGCCCAAATCCACAGTGTCGCGTTTGAGCTACACCCTGTTGCAACTGGGCTATCTGCAACAGGATGGCGACAGCGGTTTTTACCGGTTGGGCTTGGCGGTGCTGGCACTGGGATCGTCGGTACTGGCCAGTTACGATATCCGCAGCATGGCGGCCCCGCTAATGCGCGAGTTTGCACTGACACACAATATCTCGGTCAGCCTGGCACTACGCAATGGCACCGATATGGTGTATCTGGAAACCTGCCGCAGTCAGGCGCGTATCGGCGTGCAACTGACCATAGGTTCGCGCGTGCCGCTGGCCACCAGTGCGATCGGTCGTGCCTGCTATGCAGGCCTAGCCGACAATGAACGCAAAGCACTGGATGACGAACTGGCGCTGCGCTACGGCCAGGACTGGCCGGCGACCCAGCAGGCTCTGGCAGCGGCACGGACACACTATCTGGATAAAGGGTTTTGCGAATCGTTTGGTGAATACGATGAAGACGTGATGGCGGTTGCCATTCCGCTACCGCCTTTAGCCGGCAGTAGCAGCGGCTTGAGCCTCAACGCCAGCGGCCCGCGCTTTGCTTGGAGCGCCAAGAGCATGCACGAAGAGATTGCACCGGCCTTGTCCGTACTACGCGGCCGCCTGCTGCCGGGCATATGAAACGCCCGGGGCAGGCCCTGTTATTTGCAACAAGGCCTGCCCCGGGTTTTGACTGCTTCAAGCCACCTGCGGCGGCACGTTATTGATGTAATGCACCAACTGGTCAATCACAAACTGCTGCTCGACTATGGTGGCATG
>NZ_JBOFOO010000197.1:0-1391 GCF_051659485.1 Craterilacuibacter sp.
AAAGCCTGCGCCTGCACTATGCGCGCACCCTGCAGCTGTGGCTGACGCGTTTTCTGGCGGTGCAGGATGAAGTCCGGCTGATGTTCGACGAGCGCTTCGTACGCATGTGGACCATGTATCTGCGCGGCAGCTCGGCCGCTTTTCGCGGCGGTGATCTTGATATCCACCAGATGCTGGTGTCCAAGGGCAATAACAATACACTGCCGCGCGACTGGGGCTATCTGTATCGCAGCGGTGCACCCTTGTGCTGGGATGGTGCAGAGGATTAGCCCAGCATCAGCTTTTGCAGCAGGCGCTGGCCGGCTTGCCAGCTGCCCAGCCCTGCGCTGCTCCCCATGTGGCCGGCATCCCCGGCATCGACCAGTTTGATCCCCCAGCCGGCGGCCATGCGTTCAGCCTCGGCATAAGGACAAAACGGATCGTTGCGGCTGGCGACACACAGCGCCTTGACCGGCAGGCGCTGCTGGCCGGCGGCATCGAAACCGGTAAAGGCCGGGATGGGCATGTCTGGCGGCAATTCGCCGCTAGCCAAGAGTGCAGCCTGACTGATCGGCAGCTGTGGCGGTGCCACCAGCAGCATGCCGTGAATCCGCCCTTGTGCAGCCAGAGATAAGGACAGCACGTAATCGATGGCGGTATGGCAGCCCAGGCTATGCGCGGCGATCACCACCTTGCCCGGCTGCATGGCGATGGTGTCGGCCAGCGCCGCCAGCCAGGACGTGCGCTCGGGATAAAGCCAGTTCTGCTGCTCAGTGCGGCAAGCCAGCGGATAGCTTTTTTCCCATACACTTTGCCAGTGACGGGCGCTGGAGCCGGCCCAGCCGGGCACGGTAATCAGGCTTAGTTCGTCGCGCTCGAAGTCGAACATGGCAGCTCCCGCTGGTAATCGATGACCAAGGGCGCATGGTCGGAAAATTTTTCGCCCTTGTAGACACTGGCCTTGAGCGCGGATGCCGTCAGTGCTGGTGTTGCGACCTGATAGTCGATGCGCCAGCCCACATCCTTGGCGTAAGCCTGGCCGCGATTGCTCCACCAGCTGTAACCCGGTGCTTCCGGATACAGTGTGCGCCATACGTCACGCCAGCCGACACGGCTGAACAGTTCGCCTATCCAGGCGCGCTCTTCCGGCAGGAAGCCCGAGTTCTTGCGGTTGCCCTTCCAGTTTTTCAGGTCGATTTCATTGTGTGCGATATTCCAGTCGCCACAGATCACCACCTCGCGGCCGCTGGCATACAGGGCTTCCAGATGGGGTAGGAAGACGGCGAGAAAGTCGAATTTTACCTGCTGGCGTTCTTCCGAGCTGGAGCCGGACGGCAGGTAGAGCGAGATCACCGATAGCGGGCCAAAATCCAGCTGCAGGTAGCGTCCTTCGCTGTCGATCCAGTCGATGC
>NZ_JBOFOO010000198.1:0-16053 GCF_051659485.1 Craterilacuibacter sp.
GTATTAATGGTAATACCACGTGCCTTTTCTTCTGGCGCGCTGTCGATCTGGGCATAACCCTTGGCTTCGCCACCAAACTTCTTCGACAGGATGGTAGTGATAGCAGCGGTCAGGGTTGTTTTACCGTGGTCAACGTGACCGATGGTACCAACGTTTACGTGCGGCTTAGTCCGCGAAAACTTTTCTTTTGCCATTTTGCAAAATTCCTTCATTAAAGAACATCAAACCAGACTGGCCCGGCGGGCCAGCCTTAGCGCGCACAATTACTTCTTGGCGTTCATGACCGATTCAGCAATATGCTTAGGTGCTTCCGAGTAATGCTTGAACTCCATGGAGTACGTAGCACGACCCTGGGTAGCGGAACGCAGATCGGTGGAGTAACCGAACATCTCGGCCAATGGAACTTCGGCCTTGATCTTCTTGCCACCCAGACCATCATCATCCATACCCAACACGATACCGCGACGGCGACTCAAGTCACCCATCACGTCACCCATGTAGTCTTCCGGCGTTTCCACTTCCACAGCCATCATCGGCTCGAGAATGCATGGGCTAGCGCGGCGCATGGCTTCTTTGAACGCCATGGAACCAGCCAGCTCAAACGCGATCTGCGAGGAGTCAACATCATGGTAGGAACCGAAGGTCAGACGCACAGTCACGTCAACCACCGGGAAGCCAGCAAGAATACCGTTGTTCAGGGTGTTCTGAATACCCTTGTCAACGGAAGGAATGAATTCGCGAGGAATCACACCACCTTTGACTTCGTCAAAGAACTTGTAGCCATTACCTTCGCCAGACGGCTCCAGCGTAATGACTGCGTGACCGTACTGACCCTTACCACCCGACTGCTTGACGTGTTTACCGTCAACGTCAGTTACTTTCTTGGTAATGGTTTCACGGTAAGCGACTTGAGGTGCGCCCACACCCGCTTCAACACCGAATTCGCGACGCATACGGTCTACCAGAATTTCCAGGTGCAATTCACCCATACCGGAAATAATGGTCTGACCCGATTCTTCATCGGTACGCACACGGAAGGAAGGATCTTCCTTGGCCAGACGGTTCAGGGCAACGCCCATCTTCTCCTGGTCAGCCTTGGTCTTAGGCTCGACGGCAACGTGAATCACCGGCTCAGGGAACTCCATACGCTCCAGAATAATCGGCGCGTCCAGAGCACACAGGGTTTCACCCGTAGTCACATCCTTGAGGCCAATACCGGCAGCGATGTCACCCGCGCGAACTTCAGTGATCTCGATACGATCGTTAGCATGCATCTGGACGATACGGCCCATACGCTCTTTACGGTCTTTAATCGAGTTCAGGATAAAGTCACCCGAGTTAACCACACCCGAGTACACACGGAAGAATGTCAGCTGACCAACATACGGATCATTCATCAGTTTGAATGCCAGCGCAGAGAACTTCTCTTCGTCGGAAGCGTGACGAACAGCAGGCTGACCGTCTACTTCACCAGCGATTGGAGGCACATCCAGTGGCGATGGCAGCAGCTCAATCACGGCATCCAGCATACGCTGAACGCCCTTGTTCTTGAACGCGGAGCCACACAACATAGGCTGGATCTCGCAACGCAGCGTACGCAGACGCAGACCATTGACGATTTCTTCTTCGGTCAGCTCTTCGCCGCCCAAATACTTATCCATCATCTCTTCGCTAACTTCAGCGGCTGCTTCGACCATCTTCTCGCGCCACTCTTCAGCAAGCGCCTGAAGATCCGCCGGGATTTCGCCGTATTCGAACTTCATCCCCTGGGAAGCTTCATCCCAGATGATGGCCTTCATTTTCAGCAAATCCACAACGCCCTGGAAGCCTTCTTCTGCACCGATAGGTACAACGATAGGCACCGGATTGCCGCGCAAGCGCGTCTTCACCTGCTCAACCGCACGGAAGAAGTTGGCGCCTTGACGGTCCATCTTGTTCACGAATGCGAGACGCGGGACTTTGTATTTGTTGGCCTGACGCCAAACGGTTTCCGACTGCGGCTGAACACCACCCACAGCGCAATAAACCATTACAGCACCATCCAGCACACGCATAGAACGCTCGACTTCAATAGTGAAGTCAACGTGACCCGGGGTATCAATAATATTGAAGTGATGCTCCGGATACTGCAGGCTCATGCCTTTCCAGTACGTCGTGGTCGCAGCGGAAGTGATGGTAATACCACGTTCCTGCTCCTGCTCCATCCAGTCCATGGTGGCGGCACCGTCGTGCACTTCACCGATCTTGTGGTTTACGCCTGTATAAAACAGGATACGTTCGGTGGTAGTCGTCTTACCAGCATCAATGTGAGCCGAGATGCCAATATTACGATACCGCTCAATGGGGGTTTTCCTAGCCACGGCGACAACCTTCTCTTGAACGTTAAATTAGAAACGGAAGTGCGAGAATGCCTTGTTGGCTTCAGCCATACGGTGCACTTCGTCACGTTTCTTCATTGCGCCGCCACGGCCTTCGGCCGCATCCATCAACTCACCGGCAAGACGCAGATCCATGGATTTTTCGCCACGCTTACGCGCAGCATCACGCAACCAGCGCATTGCCAAAGCCATACGGCGGGATGGGCGAACTTCAACAGGGACTTGGTAGTTAGCACCACCGACACGGCGGCTCTTTACTTCCACCATAGGCTTGGCATTGGAAATAGCGGTGTTGAAAATTTCAACAGCATTCTTGCCGGTTTTCTTTTCAATCTGGGCCAGCGCGCCGTAGATGATACGTTCAGCGACAGCTTTTTTGCCGTCGATCATTACAACGTTCATAAACTTGGACAGATCCTGGCTACCGAACTTTGGATCCGGCAACACGTCACGCTTGGGGACTTCTCTGCGTCTTGGCATTTCAATTCCTTAATTCTATTCAGTTGAGCATTAGCTCATGACCACCCAATGGAGTGATCACTTACTCGACAGCCGCGAGGACTGCCTAATAGGTCCTAAGTGATTACTTAGGACGCTTAGTACCGTACTTGGAACGGGACTGCTTACGATCTTTCACGCCTGCGGTATCCAGCGAGCCGCGAACGGTGTGGTAACGCACACCTGGCAAGTCTTTTACACGACCGCCACGGATCAGGACTACGGAGTGTTCCTGCAGGTTGTGACCTTCACCGCCGATGTAGGAGATGACTTCAAAACCGTTGGTCAGACGCACCTTGCACACTTTACGCAGAGCCGAGTTAGGCTTCTTTGGAGTGGTGGTATAGACACGAGTGCACACGCCGCGCTTTTGCGGGCAAGCCTCAAGTGCCGGAACCTTGCTCTTCGCCACAGCGGCCAGACGACCCTTGCGAACGAGTTGGTTAATAGTTGGCATGACTATCAATTTCCCTGTTGATAATAAAATAGGCAGCAAGCCACCTAAGGACGCGAGATTATATTTTAGTCACCGCCCAGCGTCAATGAAGAAAAGCCGTCAACCCAATGTTACCCATTGAATTAACGGCTTTTTCTAGTCAGAAGCTAGACAGTGGCTTATTCGCCGCTCTCTACCGCTGGCTCGTCAACCAAGCCCGTGAACATGTGCTCGGGACCATTATTCAGCCCGAGATTCTCACGGCGGCGGTTGCGATGGTAAGCAAGGCCAGTACCTGCCGGGATCAAACGACCCACAATCACGTTTTCCTTCAGGCCGCGCAAATCATCGCGCTTGCCCATGATTGCAGCCTCGGTCAGCACTCGGGTCGTTTCCTGGAAGGAAGCGGCCGAGATGAACGAGTCGGTCGACAAGGAAGCCTTGGTAATACCCAGCAGCACGTTATCGTGTTGAGCCGGCTCTTTACCCTCTTCAAGCATACGGGCATTCGCCTTCAGGAACTCGGCACGCTCAACCTGCTCGCCCTGAATGAAGCTGGTATCGCCGGAATCGGTAATCAGCACACGACGCAGCATCTGGCGAATGATCACCTCGATATGCTTGTCGTTAATCTTCACGCCTTGCAGGCGGTAAACTTCCTGCACTTCCTGAACGATGTAGCGTGCCAATGCCTCGATACCCTGCAGACGCAGGATGTCGTGCGGATCAACCGAACCGTCAACAATGGTTTCACCCATATTGACCACCTGACCCTCGTGCACCAATACGTGCTTATCCTTGGAAATCAGGGTCTCGTGAGCCAGACCTTCCATGTCGGTAATCACCAGGCGCTGCTTGCCCTTGGTGTCCTTACCGAAGGAAATAGTACCGGTCACTTCGGCCAACATACCCGCGTCCTTAGGCGAACGGGCTTCGAATAACTCGGCTACGCGTGGCAAACCACCGGTAATGTCTCGGGTCTTGGTCGATTCCTGCGGAATACGCGCCAGCACCTCACCCTTACCCACTTCCTGGCCATCACGTACGGTAATAATGGCGCCAACCTGGAAGGAAATCGATACCGAGGCATCGGAACCGGTCAGCTTCACTTCATTACCGAACTCGTCCAGTAGCTTGACCAATGGACGCAACATCTTGGACTGCGAAGAGCCGCGACGCTTAGGATCAATCACCACCATAGACGACAGACCGGTCACTTCATCCACTTGCTTCGCGACCGTAGAACCCTCTTCCACGTTCTCGAACTTCACGCGACCGGTGTACTCGGTGATGATAGGACGGGTGTGCGGATCCCACGTAGCCAGCACTGCGCCCGCCTTGATCAGATCGCCATCCTTCACCACCAGAGTGGCACCATACGGTACTTTGTGACGCTCGCGTTCACGGCCGGCATCATCATGAATCACCACCTCGCCGGAGCGGGTGATCACAATCAGCTCGCCCTTGGAGTTGGCGACATAACGCATCTGGGCAGAGAAACGCACTGTACCGTTGGACTTACCTTCAACCTGGCTGGCCGCTGCATTTCGCGAAGCCGCACCACCAATGTGGAAGGTACGCATGGTCAGCTGGGTACCCGGCTCACCAATCGACTGGGCTGCAATCACACCGACAGCTTCACCGGCATTGACACGCTTACCACGCGCCAGATCACGACCGTAACACTTGGCACACAGGCCATAGTGCGTATCGCAGGTAATCGCCGTACGGACTTTGACTTCGTCGATGCTATGGCTATCGATCAAGTCCACCATCGCTTCGTCCAGCAAGGTGCCGGCTTCGATGACGGTTTCATTGGTCGATGGATCAATAACATCGGTAGCAGTAACACGACCCAAAATACGGTCGCGCAATGCTTCGATGACGTCACCACCTTGCACCACAGCCTTGGTCACGAAGCCATTGCTTGTACCGCAATCATCCTCGATGACCACCAAGTCCTGCGTCACATCCACCAGACGACGTGTCAGGTAACCGGAGTTAGCTGTCTTCAGCGCCGTATCCGCCAGACCCTTACGGGCACCGTGGGTCGAGATGAAGTACTGCAGAACCGTCAGACCTTCGCGGAAGTTCGCAGTAATCGGCGTTTCGATAATCGAACCGTTAGGCTTGGCCATCAGGCCTCGCATACCGGCCAACTGCTTGATCTGGGCAGCGGAACCACGCGCACCGGAGTCGGCCATCATGTAAATCGAGTTGAACGATTCCTGATCGACCATATTACCGTGCTTGTCCAGCACCTTCTGCGTGGACAGGTTATCCATCATCGCCTTGGCGATCTTGTCACCGGTACGACCCCAGATATCCACGACCTTGTTGTAGCGCTCGCCATTGGTCACCAGACCCTGACGGTACTGCGCTTCAATTTCTTTGACTTCCTTGGTCGCTTCGGCGAGCAGTTCGGTCTTCTTGGTCGGGATTTCCATATCGTCCACGCAGATCGAAATACCGCCGCGGGTCGAATAGGCAAAACCGGTGTACATCAACTGGTCGGCGAAGATAACCGTATCGCGGATACCGCAACGACGGAACGACACATTGATCAGCTTGGAAATTTCTTTTTTCTTCAACGCCTTGTTGACGTGCTCGAAGCCCAGACCCTTAGGCAGGATTTCCGACAGGATGGCGCGGCCGACGGTGGTTTCATAACGCTTCATCACCGGCTGGAACTCGCCCTGCTCGTCTTTTTCCCACTCTTTCAGGCGTACTGTAATACACGTCCCGAGCTCAACCTGGCGGGTGCCATAGGCACGCTGCACTTCGGACACATCGGCAAATTTCATGCCGTCATTCATGCCGTTTACCTTGCTGCGGGTCATGTAATACAGACCCAGCACGATATCCTGCGACGGCACGATGATAGGCTCGCCGTTGGCAGGCGACAGTACGTTGTTGGTGGCCAGCATCAGGGTGCGGGCTTCCATTTGCGCTTCCAGGCTCAGCGGTACGTGTACCGCCATCTGGTCACCGTCGAAGTCGGCGTTAAACGCCGCGCAGACCAGTGGGTGCAGCTGAATGGCCTTACCTTCGATCAGCACCGGCTCAAACGCCTGAATACCCAGACGGTGCAGCGTAGGCGCACGGTTGAGCATGACCGGATGTTCGCGGATCACGTCTTCCAGAATGTCCCACACTTCCGGCACTTCCTGCTCGACCAGCTTTTTGGCAGCCTTGATGGTCGAGGCCAGACCCATAACTTCCAGCTTGTGGAAAATGAAGGGTTTGAACAGCTCGAGCGCCATCTTCTTCGGCAGACCGCACTGATGCAGACGCAAGGTCGGGCCCACGGTAATCACGGAACGACCGGAGTAGTCCACGCGCTTACCCAGCAGGTTCTGACGGAAACGACCGCCCTTACCCTTGATCATGTCAGCCAGAGACTTGAGCGGACGCTTGTTGGCGCCGGTCATGGCCTTGCCGCGACGACCGTTATCCAGCAGCGAGTCCACCGACTCCTGCAGCATGCGCTTTTCGTTGCGTACGATAATGTCCGGCGCACGCAGCTCCAGCAAACGCTTGAGACGGTTGTTGCGGTTGATGACCCGGCGATACAGATCGTTCAGATCGGAAGTCGCAAAGCGGCCACCATCCAGCGGCACCAGCGGGCGCAGCTCAGGCGGCAATACCGGCAGCACTTCCAGAATCATCCATTCCGGCTTCATACCGGAACGCTGGAATGCCTCCAGCACCTTCAGGCGCTTGGCGATCTTCTTGATCTTGGTGTCGGAGCTGGTCGCGCCCAGTTCATGGCGCAGTTTCTCGACTTCCATCGGCAGGTCGAGTTTTTTCAGCAGCTCACGCACGGCTTCCGCGCCCATCAAGGCGGTGAATTCGTCACCATGCTCATCCTGCATGTCGAGGTAATCTTCCTCGGTCAGCAGTTTGCGCGACTCCAGCGGAGTCATGCCCGGGTCGGTCACTACGAACGCTTCGAAGTACAACACGCGCTCGATATCGCGCAGCGTCATGTCGAGAACCATACCCAGACGCGACGGCAGCGATTTCAGGAACCAGATGTGCGCAACAGGCGAAGCCAGATCGATATGACCCATACGCTCGCGGCGCACCTTGGACAGCGTCACTTCAACGCCGCATTTTTCGCAAATTACACCGCGGTGCTTGAGGCGTTTGTACTTCCCGCACAAGCACTCGTAATCCTTTACCGGCCCGAAAATACGCGCGCAAAACAGACCGTCGCGTTCAGGCTTAAAGGTACGATAGTTGATGGTTTCAGGCTTCTTGACCTCACCGTACGACCAGGAACGGATCTTGTCGGGGGAGGCGATGCCGATCTTAATCGCATCAAACTCTTCTTCTTGCGTAACTTGCTTAAAGAGATCGAGCAGAGCTTTCATTGCGTCTCCATTCAGGCGACTGGCGCGGGATCAATGCCCGCGCCGTCATACCTATCAATAACGTTCCAGATCGATGTCGAGGCCAAGCGAGCGGATTTCCTTCACCAACACATTGAAGGATTCCGGCATGCCAGCTTCGATCTTATGTTCGCCCTTGACGATGCTTTCGTACACTTTGGTACGGCCAATCACGTCATCGGACTTCACAGTCAACATTTCTTGCAGCGTATAGGCAGCGCCATACGCTTCCAGTGCCCACACTTCCATCTCACCGAAGCGCTGACCACCAAACTGCGCTTTACCACCCAGCGGCTGCTGGGTCACTAGCGAGTAAGGGCCGGTCGAACGGGCATGCATCTTGTCGTCAACCAGGTGATGCAGCTTCAGATAGTGCATCACGCCTACCGTCACCTTGCGGTCGAAGGCTTCACCGGAACGACCGTCAAACAAGGTCATCTGTGTTTTAGACTCGTTAAAGTCCAGCAACTTGGTGTGCTCGTCATCACTTGGATAAGCCAGATTCAGCATCTGGCGAATCTCGGACTCTTTGGCACCATCAAACACAGGGGTAGCGAAAGGCATACCACGGCGCAGATGCTCAGCCAGACTGCGAACCTCAACATCAGACAGGCCGGCAATATCTTCCGGCTTGCCCGTACTGTTGTACACCTGCTCCAGATAGGCACGCAGATCATCAACCGAACGCTGTTCCTTCAGCATGCGATTGAAACGCTCGCCGATGCCTTTACCCGCCCAACCCAAATGAACCTCGAGAATCTGACCGATGTTCATACGCGAAGGTACGCCCAGCGGGTTCAGTACGATGTCTACCGAGCGACCATCCGCCATATACGGCATGTCTTCAACCGGCAGAATGCGCGAAACCACACCCTTGTTACCGTGACGACCGGCCATCTTGTCACCCGACTGCAGGCGACGCTTCACGGCGATATACACCTTGACCATCTTCTGCACGCCCGGCGGCAGTTCGTCGCCCTGGGTCAGCTTGCGCTTCTTGTCTTCGAACTTGAGATCGAATTCTTCACGCTTGAGCGACAGGCTTTCCTTGATCATCTCCAGCTGCTTGGCGACTTCTTCATCCGCCATGCGGATATCGAACCACTCATGCTTGGATGGCAGCTCATGCAGATATTCGGCGCTGACTTCGGTACCCTTGGCCAAGCGCTTAGGACCACCATTAGCCGCCTTGCCGATCACCAGACGCTCGATACGACTGAATGCATCGTGCTCGAAAATGCGCAGCTGGTCGTTCAGGTCGAGGCGATAACGCTTCAACTCGGCATCGATAATCGACTGTGCACGCTTGTCGCGATCAATGCCTTCGCGCGTAAAGACCTGCACGTCAATCACGGTACCGATCATGCCGGTTGGCACGCGCAGGGAGGTGTCCTTCACATCGGACGCCTTCTCACCGAAAATCGCACGCAGCAATTTTTCTTCCGGCGTCAGCTGGGTTTCACCCTTAGGTGTCACCTTGCCGACCAGTACATCACCTGCCACCACCTCGGCACCGATATAAACGATACCGGCTTCATCCAGCCGGCCCGCCATACGCTCGGACAGGTTAGGGATGTCGCAGGTAATTTCTTCCGGCCCCAGCTTGGTATCACGGGCAACAACCGATAGTTCTTCGATATGGATCGAGGTGTAGCGGTCTTCGGCGACCACACGCTCGTTGATCAAAATCGAGTCTTCGAAGTTGTAGCCGTTCCACGGCATAAAGGCGATGGTCATGTTCTGACCCAGAGCGAGCTCGCCCAGATCGGTCGATGCGCCATCAGCCACCACATCACCACGGGCAATCACATCGCCCACGCTCACCAGCGGGCGCTGGTTGATATTGGTGTTCTGGTTGGAACGGGTGAACTTGGTCAGGTTGTAGATATCCACACCGACTTCGCCCGCCGTCGCCTCGGCATCGTTAACGCGCACCACAATACGTGTCGCGTCGACATAGTCGACTACGCCGCCACGACGTGCAATCACGGTAGTACCCGAGTCGATAGCAACCGCACGCTCGATACCGGTACCAACAAACGGCTTTTCAGGACGCAGGCAAGGCACCGCCTGACGCTGCATGTTCGCACCCATCAGGGCACGGTTTGCATCGTCATGCTCCAGGAACGGAATCAGCGAAGCTGCAACCGATACCACCTGCCCCGTCGCCACGTCCATGTACTCGACACGGTCAGGCGTTGCCAGAATGGTTTCACCCGTCTCACGGCAAGTTACCAGCTCGTCGGTCAGGCTGCCGTCTTCATCCAGCGTGGCGTTAGCCTGCGCAATCACGTAACGGCCTTCTTCGATGGCAGACAGATAGTCGATCTGCATCGTTACCTTGCCGTCGATCACGCGACGATAAGGCGTTTCCAGGAAGCCGTATTCATTGGTACGCGCATAAACCGATAGCGAGTTGATCAGGCCAATGTTCGGACCTTCCGGCGTTTCGATCGGGCAAACACGGCCGTAATGCGTAGGATGCACGTCACGCACTTCAAAGCCGGCGCGTTCGCGCGTCAAACCACCGGGCCCCAGTGCCGATACACGGCGCTTGTGGGTAATCTCGGCCAGCGGGTTGGTCTGGTCCATAAACTGCGACAGCTGACTCGAACCAAAGAATTCCTTGATCGCAGCCGATACCGGCTTGGCATTAATCAGGTCATGCGGCATCAGATTATCGGACTCGGCCTGATTCAGGCGCTCCTTCACTGCACGCTCGACACGCACCAGACCCGCGCGGAACTGGTTTTCGGCCAATTCGCCAACGGAACGCACACGACGGTTACCCAAGTGGTCGATATCGTCCACATCGCCACGACCATTGCGCAGCTCAGTCAGGATCGCGATCACCGACACGATGTCTTCGGTCGACAGAATGCCCGACGTAGAGTCCTTGAACGCGGCAAACTTGTCGCCGACCAGACCCTTGAACCACTCCGGCGACTTGTCGTCGAATTTGTAGTCGTAGGTACGGGTATTGAACTTCATACGGCCGACACGCGACAGGTCGTAAGTGTCTTCGTTGAAGAACAGACGCTGGAACAATGCCTCGACCGCATCTTCGGTTGGCGGCTCACCAGGACGCATCATGCGATAGATGGCGACACGAGCCTGCAACTGGCTTTCGACATCATCAGAACGCAGAGTCTGCGAAATATACGCACCCTGATCCAGATCATTGGTGTACAGCACCTGAATTTCTGGTACGCCATGAATATCCAGCTTGGCAACCAACTCTTCAGTAATTTCTTCGTTGGCGCGCGCCAGAATCTCGCCGGTTTCCGGATTAACGGCACTCTTGGCCAGAATCTTGCCAAACAAGGTATCAAACGGCACATCAATGCTGTCGACACCGGCAGCGACCAGATCACGCACCGTTTTAGCGGTGATGCGCTTGTCTTTGGCAACAATCAGCTTGCCATCTGCAGCCACAATATCGGACTTGGCGAGTTCGCCTTTCAGACGCTCGGCCACCACCTGCATACGAACACCATCTTCGGTCAGATAGAAGGTGTCGAAGCTGTAGAATTCGGACAGGATTTGTTCAACGCCATAACCCAGCGCCTTGAGCAAAATGCTGACTGGCATTTTACGGCGGCGGTCGATACGGAAGAACAGATGGTCTTTCGGATCGAATTCAAAGTCCAGCCATGAGCCACGGTAAGGAATCACGCGGGCAGAGAACAGCAATTTTCCGGACGAATGGGTCTTGCCCTTATCGTGCTCGAAAAACACACCAGGAGAGCGGTGCAACTGCGAAACGATGACGCGTTCAGTCCCGTTGATGATAAAAGAGCCGCTGGTGGTCATGAGTGGAATTTCACCCATGTACACTTCATTTTCACGGACTTCCTTGATCACCGGCTTGGACGACTCTTTATCCAGAATTGTCAGGCGGATACGGGCGCGCAAAGGTGCTGCGTAGGTAATGCCACGCAGTTGGCACTCCTGAACGTCAAACGGTGGCTCGCCCAATACATAATGGACAAAATCGAGATAGGCATATCCATTGTGGCTATGGATAGGAAAAATCGATTTAAAAGCCGCCTGCAGCCCCGCATCCTTGCGCTGATCCAAAGGCACACCCAAGTGCAGAAAATCGGTGTACGAATCGATCTGGGTCGCCAACAGGAAGGGGACATCGAGAACACTGGCACGTTTCGCAAAGCTTTTACGAATCCGCTTCTTCTCAGTAAACGAATAACTCATAGAGTCTCCATCGAGGTGTGGTGGCGCAAGTAACCAAAAGTCAACAGCCACGCTCGGGATGCTGGCTTTTAGTGACTAGGCACTTTCCCACCACAAGCGCAATAAGGCTGGCGGATTCCTCCGCCAGCCCCGTCAATCTTCCGGTAGGAAGATTACTTGATTTCAGCTTTAGCACCAGCGTCGGTCAGCTGCTTCAGCACGTCGTCGGCTTCAGCCTTGGAAACGGCTTCTTTAACGGTCTTAGGAGCGCCGTCAACCATGTCTTTGGCTTCTTTCAGGCCCAGACCGGTCAGTGCACGAACAACCTTGATCACGTTAACTTTCTGGTCGCCAGCAGCGGTCAGAACAACGTCGAACTCGGTCTTCTCTTCAACAGCAGCAGCAGCAGCTGGGCCGGCAACGGCAACAGCAGCAGCGGAAACGCCGAACTTCTCTTCGAACGCCTTAACCAGGTCGTTCAGTTCCATAACGGTCAGACCAGCAACTGCGTCAAGAATTTCTTCTTTGGTAATAGCCATGTGAAAATCTCCTGAAATCTATTTAAATCAAATTGGGTTAAGCAGCTTCGGCTTGCTTTTGCTCTGCCAGAGCGGCCAGGCCACGGGCAAAGCCGGACACTGGAGCCTTCATGACATAGAGCAGCTTGGACAGCAGTTCTTCGCGACTTGGGATCAGGGCCAGCTCAGCAACCTGAGCGGCATCCAATACTTTGCCATCGTAGGAACCTGCTTTGACAACAATTTTGTCGTCAGCCTTGGCGAACTGATGCAGTACTTTAGCGGCAGCAACCGGATCTGCAGAAATACCATAAACCAGAGGACCGACCATTTGGTCAGCCAGACCGGCAAATGCGGTATCAGCTACAGCACGGCGAACCAGCGTGTTCTTCAGAACGCGCAGGAATACGCCCTGCTCACGCGCCTGAGCGCGCAGCTTGGTCATACTACCAACCTCAATACCCCGATATTCGGCGATAACGAGCGTCTGTGCATCCACCAGCTGGGCGGATACTTCGGCTACGACCGCTTTTTTATCTTCAAGATTGAGACTCAAGGTCTACCTCCTAAACTGAAATGAGATGGTTTCCCACCTCGCTTTGCAGCGGCGACCTATTCAGGAGACATCATATAATGGTGCCCATGGGCGGAATTGAACCGCCGACCTCTCCCTTACCAAGGGAGTGCTCTACCCCTGAGCTACATGGGCCTCAAACAGAAGCCTACTTACGGATACACCATCTGCGTAGGTTGCTGTCACCAGCCATTAAGCCTTGCGGCACCTACGGTCTTTGACAATCTGGCAAGGACAAAAGCCCGCCAGCCCAAAGCCTTGCACAGGCAGACCTGACGGTCTGCCTGATTCAGCACCTAAAAATCAGGCGCTGAGCGATGCAACATCGACGCGAACGCCAACACCCATCGTGCTAGATACGGCAATTTTCTTCAGGTATACGCCTTTGGCTGCAGCAGGCTTGGCTTTCTGCAAGGCATCAACCAGCGCGCCCAGGTTTTCACGCAGCGCGGCTTCTTCGAAAGAAGCACGGCCGATAGTCGCGTGAATGATACCTGCCTTGTCGGTACGGTACTGAACCTGACCTGCTTTAGCGTTCTTAACGGCTTCAGCAACGTTAGGCGTTACGGTACCAACCTTAGGGTTAGGCATCAGGCCGCGCGGGCCCAAGATCTGACCCAGTTGACCGACAACGCGCATCGCGTCAGGGGAAGCGATTACGATATCAAAGTTCAGATTACCAGCCTTAACCTGCTCGGCCAGATCTTCAAAACCAACGATCTCGGCACCAGCAGCCTTGGCGGCTTCGGCGTTAGCACCCTGAGCGAAGACAGCAACACGAACCGACTTACCGGTACCGCGTGGCAGCACAACCGAACCACGAACAACCTGGTCGGATTTACGTGGGTCAACACCGAGGTTTACCGAAATGTCGATAGACTCGTCAAACTTGGCGGTCGCTGCACCCTTAACCATGGCAATAGCCTGGTCAACGACGTACAGTGCGTTGTGATCAACGCTAGCCTTGAGGGCTTTCAGACGCTTGGAAATTTTAGCCATGTTACACACCCTCCACAATCAGACCCATGGAACGGGCGGAACCTGCGATGGTACGCACGGCAGCATCCAAGTCACCAGCAGTCAGATCTGGCTGCTTGGTCTTGGCGATTTCTTCCAGCTGAGCACGGGTCACCTTGCCTACCTTGTCGGTATTTGGCTTGGCGGAACCGCTCTTCAGGCCAGCGGCCTTTTTCAGCAGGATCGAAGCTGGAGGCGTCTTCATCACGAAGGTGAAAGACTTGTCCGCAAAAGCGGTGATAACCACTGGAATTGGCAGACCTGGCTCCATGCCTTGGGTCTGGGCGTTAAACGCCTTACAGAATTCCATGATATTCAGGCCACGCTGACCGAGCGCCGGGCCGATTGGTGGCGAAGGGTTTGCTTTGCCAGCAGGCACTTGCAGCTTAATAAAGCCGATAATCTTTTTTGCCACAATAAACTCCTAAATGGGTATAGCGCGGACAACAAATCCGCTCCCCAACGAGAGCGCGTGATTATACACACACTTACTCAAACAACCAAATGAAAAATCAGAGCTTTTCCACCTGGCCAAAATCCAGTTCTACCGGTGTATCACGACCGAAAATCTGCACCGATACGCGCATTTTGTTGCGCTCGTAGTTCACTTCGTCAACAGTCCCGTTAAAGTCGTTAAACGGGCCGTCAATCACACGCACGCGCTCACCCACCTCAAACAGAACCTTAGGACGCGGCTTCTCCACACCCTCCTGCATCTGCTGCATGATGGACTCGACTTCTTTTGCCGAGATAGGTGCAGGGCGGTTAGCCGTACCACCAATAAAACCGGTGACCTTAGGCGTACTCTTAACCATGTGCCAGCTATCGTCAGTCATTTCCATCTCGACCAACACATAACCCGGGAAGAACTTGCGCTCGGAAATCGAACGGCGACCATTTTTCATGTCGACAACTTCTTCTACCGGCACCAGCACCTGGCCAAACAGATCAGCAATATCCGAACGGTCAATACGCTCGCGCAGTGCTTTTTGCACGCTTTTCTCGAAGCCGGAATAAGCGTGAACTACATACCAACGTTTCGCCATAATTAGCCCCGCTTCAGAATGATATCGTAGAAAAACCAGGTCAGAGACGAGTCAACCAACCACATGAACAGCGCCAGCACCAACACAAAAACGAATACCATACCCGTCATTTGCGTAGATTCCTTGCGCGTCGGCCATACCACTTTCTTGGCCTCAGCGACAGAATCGTGCGCATAAGCGACAAACTCTTTGCCCGGTGTAGAAACCCACACCACGCCAGCCGCCAACGCAAGCCCGGCCATAAACACCAACGCCCGCAACAAGCCTTGCGCTTCGGGTACGAAATAGAAACCAGCAACGCCAGCCGCAACTAGCAACGCGGCCAACACTAGTTTGATCTTGTCTTGCATGTCCATTTGATTTTCTCAGTGCATATGCGACAAAAGACTAACCGGCGAAATTCGCCGGTTAGTCTTATTTGGCAGGCCAGGAGGGTCTCGAACCCCCAACCCTCGGTTTTGGAGACCGATACTCTACCAATTGAGCTACTGGCCTATAACCTTTTCAATCAAGCAATAATCTTTGCAACCACACCGGCACCAACCGTACGACCACCTTCGCGAATCGCGAAGCGCAGACCGTCTTCCATGGCGATCGGAGCAATCAGTTCAACCGTGATGGACACGTTGTCACCAGGCATCACCATTTCCACGCCTTCCGGCAGGGTTACAGCACCGGTCACATCCGTAGTACGGAAGTAGAACTGCGGGCGGTAATTGGCGAAGAATGGAGTGTGACGACCACCTTCGTTCTTGCTCAGTACGTAGATCTCACCGGTAAACTTGGTGTGAGGGGTAATGGAACCCGGCTTGGCCAGAACCTGACCACGCTCTACGTCTTCACGCTTGGTACCACGCAGCAACACGCCTACGTTGTCGCCAGCCTGACCCTGATCCAGCAGCTTGCGGAACATTTCCACGCCGGTACAAGTGGTCTTAACAGTGTTCTTCAGGCCAACGATTTCGATTTCTTCGCCGACTTTAACGATACCGCGCTCAATA
>NZ_JBOFOO010000199.1:0-1509 GCF_051659485.1 Craterilacuibacter sp.
GCGGCTCGCTTTGGATGACGGGTATTTCGGTACCCGTTTTTTCGGCATCAATTGTTGGCATCAGTAACAATACGCATCCACACCAACGGCGGTTTATTCTGTTGAATCTGCCGTGAACGGCTGGCGCTGCTTGTGCTCAACGCTTAGAATTCACGCCTTCCTGCCTGCGGCGGCTGCCCTGATCGGTCTATTTTCTGGCCTGAGCAGGCAATAAGTCGTCGTTGCCGTCTTCCCTTATTGTATCGAGACCCATGACCGATTCCCTCACGCAAGGCCACGCGGCCGAAACCCCGACTGTCCACTGGCAAGAAGCCGGCGAGGCGTGCAGTGCGCGCTGGCGCTCGGAGGCCGGCACGCCGCCGCCCAAACGCGTGATGGTGGTCGACGATACCTTAACTGCCGATGCCGCCTATAAGCTGGCGTGTGAAGGCACCTCGCTGCTATGGCGTAGCGACTACCAGAATGCGCGCCAACTGTTGCAGGCACTGGTGCGGCGGGTAGACCGCAAGCCGGCCAAGGCCGGCAGTAATCCGACCGAGGCTTTCAATTTGCATCGTCAGGCACAGGGCCGCCGTGCTCGCGTGCTGTCCATGCTGCTGTTGCCGCTGGATGCCGATTACAGCATTCCGCTACGGCGTGCGCCCGATCTGCGCGCTGCGTGCACCGAGGCTTACGGCCCGGCAAGCGAGGCTTCGCTGGTGTCGCTACGCGAGCTATTGGGTTTGATAGGTGCGCATGAATGGCGCAAAAAAGGGGTAATGGTCAAGGCGCTGGGGGCAACCATTCATCCGCATTACGGCGTGTTCGCACCGATACGCGGCGAGTATGTCGATCTGGTGGCGCAGGCCCCGCTACCCTCTAGCGAGCTGGCTTTCGATATCGGTACCGGTAGCGGTGTGCTTGCGGCGGTGCTGGCCAGACGCGGTATCGCGCAGGTGATCGCCACCGATCAGGATGCGCGGGCGCTGTCGTGCGCTGCCGATAATTTGCAGCGGCTGGGCGTGAGTGCCGCAGTGTCGTTGCAGCAGACCGATCTGTTCCCCGAGGGACGGGCGCCCTTGGTGGTGTGCAATCCGCCGTGGTTGCCGGCCAAGCCCAGCTCACCAGTCGAGTATGCGGTTTACGATCCGGACAGCCGGATGTTGCGCGGGTTTTTGACGGGGCTGGCCGCACATCTGACGCCCAAGGGCGAGGGCTGGCTGATTATGTCGGATCTGGCCGAGCATCTGGGCCTGCGCTCGCGCGAACAGTTGCTGGGCTGGATTGCCGATGCCGGACTGGTGGTGCTGGGGCGGCTGGATGTGAAGCCGACGCATAAGAAGGCGGTCGAGGCGGTGGATGCGCTACATAAAGCGCGTATGGCCGAGGTGACCAGCTTGTGGCGTTTGGGGACGGGTTCTCAAGCCTGATCCCGTAGTACAGGGTCGCTTGATGGGCGGCCTCTGATGCTAAACGGGTGGGGTGCCATTGTCCGGGTGTGTATTTTGCGTTAGAGTGCGGGCACTTTTC
>NZ_JBOFOO010000200.1:0-20507 GCF_051659485.1 Craterilacuibacter sp.
TGGGATTTGAAGGTTTTGCCGGCGACGTGCAGGCCGACCGGCGCTTTCACGGCGGGCGCGAGAAAGCCGTTCATCTATACCCTGCCGAACACTACGACGCACTGGCACAGGCTTTTCCTGAGGCCGCCGCGCGACTGGCACCCGGCTGTCTGGGAGAGAATCTGTCGGCCTATCAAATGGATGAGTGCGCAGTCCATATTGGTGACGTGTTCGAACTGGGTGACGCCCGGATACAGCTTTGCAGCCCGCGCAGCCCTTGCTGGAAGATCAACCACCGCCTCGAGGTGGCCGGCGCCTCGCAGTGGATCAGCGATCAGGCCAAAACCGGCTGGTACGCACGCGTACTTTGCGAAGGGCGGGTCGGCGCCGGCGACAGCCTGCTATTGCTCGAGCGCATCTCGTCCGTCAGCGTGGATCACTTCTGGCGTCTGGCCACCTGCCATCGCCCGCCGCTTGCCGAACTACGCGCGGCCGCAAGCGCGCCCGGTCTGGATCCGGCCTGGCAGCAAAAACTGGCCGCGCGCTGCGACTGGCTGCAAAAGCTGGAGACTTAAAAACAAGCCCGCGCACGCAGCAGCCCCCCTTTTTTTCCGGCCAAGGGCACATCGTGGCCGCACTACCCCAAACGCACGATGCGTGCACCCCGGCAAACCCGCCAGATTGTCTTGTCCACTTTGGAGAGACCATCATGCAGCCTACCCCCGTCTTGTCCAGCCCTGCCCTATGGGGCAGCATGCTGGCCGCCAGTTTCGCCTCGACCATAGGCGGCCTGCCCTTCAATGCGCTGCCCATCCTCCTGGGCACGCTTGCCGACAGTTTCAAGCTTGGCGCCGCGGCGACCGGCTTATTGGGCTCAAGCTGCTTTGCAGGTTACCTGCTGGGCACCTTGCTGGCCGCGCTTTACATGGACAGGCTTAACTGGCCGTGGCTGACGCGGCTGTCGGCATTGGGCGCCGCCGGCGCACTCTTGCTGTCCTCGCAACTGCCGCTTTTTTTCCAGTACCCGCTATGGGCCGTCGTCGGTTTTTTTGCCGCACTGATGACCTGTCTGGGCCTGCGCATCATGGGCGCCCTGCCCGACAAGGAGCGCGCGCTATCCGTCAGGCTGGCCATCGAGCTGGCAGTCACTTCGCTGGTGCTATTCGTACTGCCGCCGCTGGTGATTGCACGCTGGCACTACCCGGGGCTGGTACTGGCACTATCGGCCATCATTCTGCTGCTGTCGCTCTCCAGCCTGAAGCTGCCGCGACGCGAGGCCCTGCCCGGCGCGGCAGCGGCTCGTGACGCCATCAGCATCGCCGACTCTTTGCATCTGCCATGGCCGGCTTTTGCCGCGCTGGCCTGCTTTTTTGTCTATGGAACCGGCCAGATCGGCTTATGGGCCTTTCTCGAGCGCATCGGCCACAGCCATGCGCTAAGCGCGTCCGAACTGGGACTCACCTTTGCCGTACTCAAGCTGCTGGGTGGCGCGGCCGCCGGCGCGCTGATACTGGTCGGCGACAGGCTGGGCTATCGATGGCCGCACGGCATCGTCCTGCTGGTCATTACGGCAGGGCTGCTGCTGATGAGTCGCGGCGGCTTTGCCGGTTTTGCCATCGGCGCCTGGGTATGGGAAGCTGGCTTTACCTGGGGTTGCATCTACCAGACGGCCGCCATCGCCCGGCTGGACCCGTCCGGGCGTTCGGTGATGCTGATTCCGGCCGCGTTTGCACTGGCGGCCATGCTGGGCCCGGGCCTCGCCGGCTTTCTGTCCGCCAGCGGCTTTGCCCCGCTTTACCTGCTGGCGGCGGCTACGGCAGGATTGCCCATCCTCGTCTACACGCTGTTTCTGGCCCGATCCATGCTGCGACCGGCCTCGCCGCAGGCCGGCGACGTGGCGCAGGTGGCCGATGTACTCTGACGCAGGCTAAAACGTGCGCTTTAGTCCGGCCGGACGATGATGGAGATGCTCTGCGGCGTGCAGCATAGTGCCAGGACTCGTCCATCGAAATCATGGAGACAACAATGACGCAGGCTTATATTTTCGACCATGTACGCACCCCGCGTGGCAAAGGCAAGAGCGATGGCGCACTGGCCGAAGTCACCCCCACGGCACTTGCCGCGCAAACCCTGAAAGCACTGGCACAGCGCAATCAACTGGATACCCGCCAGATAGAAGACGTCATCATGGGTTGCGTCGTTGCCGTTGGCGAACAAGGCGGCAATATTGCCCGCATCGCAACGCTGGCCGCCGGTTTCGACCAGTCCGTCCCCGGCGTGCAGATCAACCGCTACTGCGCCTCCGGCCTTGAGGCGGTGAATATGGCCGCCGCCAAGGTCATGGCCGGCCAGGCAGGGCTCGCCATCGCCGGCGGGGTCGAGAGCATGAGCCGCATCCCGATGGGCAGCGATGGCGGCAGCTGGGCCATCGATCCGGCGGTCGCCTTTCACACCCGCTTCGTGATGCAGGGTGTCTCCGCCGATCTTATGGCCAGCAAATACGGCTACAGCCGGCATGATCTTGATGCCTACGCCGCCGCCAGCCACCACCGCGCAGCGCAAGCATGGGCCGAAGGCCGCTTTAAGCGCTCGGTCGTACCGGTGACCGATATCCTCGGCCTGCCGCTGCTTGAGCGCGACGAAACCATACGTCCCGAGACCTCCGTCGACAGCCTTGCTGCCCTCAAGCCCGCCTTCGCCCAGATGGGCGAGCAGGCCGGCTTTGATGCCGTGGCGCGGCAATGCTATCCGGAGGTCGAAAAAATCAGCCACCTGCATCATGCCGGCAATAGCTCGGGCATCGTCGATGGCGCCGCCGGCATCCTGATAGGCACGCTGGAAGCTGGCCGTGCGCTGGGGTTGACGCCACGCGCGCGCTTTCGCAGCTTCGCCAGCATCGGTTCGGAGCCGACCATGATGCTGACCGGCCCGTCGTTCGCGGCCGAACGCGCGCTGAAAAATGCCGGCATGAGTGCAGCCGATATCGACCTGTGGGAGCTGAACGAGGCGTTCTCGGCGGTGGTGCTGCGCTTTATGGAAGTGATGAAGGTCGCGCATGGCAATATCAACGTCAATGGCGGCGCCATCGCCATGGGCCACCCGCTGGGCGCGACCGGCGCAATGATTCTGGGTACCTTGCTGGACGAGATGGAGCGCCGCGGCGACGCCACCGGCCTCGCGACCTTATGTGTCGGTGCCGGCATGGGCATCGCTACCGTTATCGAACGCGTCTGAGAGGGCGGATCATGATCGATTATTTCAAGTGCGAACTGGCCGGCAACGGCATTTTGACCCTGACCATAGACCAGCCTGATACCCAGGCCAATGTGATGGATCGCCATTTCATCGACAGCTTCCGCCATCATGTCGATGCGGCGCTGGCCGATGCAGAAGTCAAGGGTGTGCTGCTGACCTCGGCCAAAAGCTCCTTCGTTGCCGGTGCGGACCTGAAAACACTGGAAGCCTCGCTATCCGAAGTGCCTGACGCAGCCAAACTCTACAGCGAGTGCCGGGCTTTTTCCGCCTTGCTGCGCAAAATAGAAACCGGCGGCAAACCCTTTGCCTGCGCCTTGAACGGTGCGGCACTGGGCGGCGGTTTCGAGATTGCACTGGCCTGCCACTACCGCTGCGCAGCCGATGTCAAAGGCATGACGGTCGGCCTACCTGAAGTCGGCGTCGGCCTGTTGCCCGGTGCCGGCGGTACCCAGCGCTATTTGCGCATGCTGGGCGTGGCACGCGCCCTGCCCTTGCTGCTGCAAGGCACACTGATCAAGCCTGCCAAGGCGCTGGAGCTGGGCCTGCTAGACGCACTGGTGCCGGCCGAAGATCTGCTCGCAACCGCAGGCGCGTGGCTGGCGGGTGCGCCCGACGCAAGCAAGCCATGGGACAAAAAAGGGTTTCGCATTCCCGGCGGGCAAAGCCCGCTGGAGCCTGCCATCGCCCAGCTATTCCTCGGCAGCAACGCATCGGTACAGGCCCATACCTGCCACAACTTGCCCGCACCACAGGCCATCCTCAGCTGTCTATACGAGGGTATGCAACTGCCGATGGACAAGGCGCTCGACATCGAATGCAAATACTTTGTCAGGCTCAACCTCGATCCGGTCGCCGGCAATATGATACGCACGCTGTTTATCAACAAGGGCAAGGCCGACCGCCTGATGCACCGCCCCGACAGCATCGCCAAGCACAAGCACCAGAAAATCGGCGTACTGGGCGCCGGCCTGATGGGCGCGGGTCTTGCCTTGGTCGCGGCGCAAGCCGGCATCAGCGTGGTACTGATAGACCGCGAGCAGGCGGCGGCCGACAAAGGCAAGGACTATGCCCGCACCCGTCTGGCGCGCGACCTTGAAAAGGGGCGCACGACGCAAGACAAGATGGATGCGGTCCTGTCCCGCATCACCGCGACCACCGACTACGCGCGACTTGAGGACGCAAGCCTGGTGATCGAGGCGGTGTTTGAAGACCGCGCCGTCAAGGCCGAAGTATTCGCCCGTGCCGAAGCGGCACTGCCGCCTTCGGCCATCCTCGCCTCCAACACCTCGGCGCTGCCGATTACCGGCCTCGCCACCACGCTTGCGCGCCCCGGCAACTTTATCGGCCTGCATTTTTTCTCGCCGGTCGAGCGCATGCCGCTGGTCGAGGTCATCAAGGGCAGCGAAACGTCCGAGCATGCTCTGGCGCTGGCACTGGATCTTGTCGGCCAGTTGAAAAAAACGCCGATTCTGGTCAACGACAGCCCGGGTTTCTTTACCAGCCGTTTTTTTGGTGCCTTCCTCAACGAGGGCATCACCATGGTGGCCGAGGGCATCTCGCCGGCGCTGATCGAGCAGGCGGCGCACCTGGCCGGCTATCCGGTGGGGCCGCTGGCGGTAGCCGACGAGGTGGGGCT
This sequence comes from Craterilacuibacter sp., assembly GCF_051659485.1. Taxonomy (NCBI): domain Bacteria; kingdom Pseudomonadati; phylum Pseudomonadota; class Betaproteobacteria; order Neisseriales; family Neisseriaceae; genus Craterilacuibacter; species Craterilacuibacter sp. The sequence goes on from NZ_JBOFOO010000200.1 coordinate 4,871, forward strand.
GGATCTGGCGCACAAGGGTGCGCAACAGCGCCATCAGGACGAGGGCGACAGCTATCACCCCGGCTCTTCCGTGCCGGTGATTGCCGAACTGGTCGTCAAGCATGGCCGCCACGGCCGCAAGAACGGCATGGGCTTTTACGCATATGCTGACGGCGGCAAGCAGTTGTGGGACGGGCTTGCCGCAATCTGGCCGCAAAAAGCCGCACAACCCGATGTCGAGCAAGTGAAAGCGCGCCTGCTGTACGCACAACTGGCCGATGCCGCACGTGCCATGGCCGGGGGCGTGCTGTTTGATGCCGCTGACGGCGACGTCGGTGCCTGCCTCGGCGTCGGTTTCCCCGCCTATCTTGGCGGACCGTTTTCCATGATGGACACGCAAGGCCTGGCCCAGGTGATCGCGCACTGCGAGCGTCTGGCACGCGAAGTCTCGGCCGAGCGCTTTGCCATCCCGGATCTGCTGCGCGACATGGCGAAAAACGGCCAGCGCTTTTACGGCAAGAACGCACTGACCCCGCCTGCGGCACGCAAGGGAGAAACCGCATGAGCGCGCCGCTTGCCGGCGTGCGCATTTTAGACCTGACCCAGCTTCTGCCGGGCCCGATGTGCACCCTGCATCTGGCCGATATGGGTGCCGAGGTCATCAAGGTCGAGCCCGCCAAAGGCGGCGATGCCGCACGCGGCATGGGCCAGGGCGAATTTTCCACCCTGTTTTGCATGCTCGCGCGCAATAAGAGTTCGCTGGCGCTGGACCTGAAAACGAGTGCCGGCGTTGCCGTCATCAAGCAGCTGGTCGAATCCGCCGATGTACTGGTCGAGGGTTTCCGCCCCGGCGTGATGGACAAGCTGGGCCTGAGCTGGGCTGCACTGTCGGCCATTAATCCCAAGCTCGTCTATTGCGCGATCTCCGGCTACGGCCAGAACGGCGCGCGCGCGCATCTGGCCGGTCACGACATCAATTATCAGGCGCTGGCCGGTACGCTGGACCAGAACGGCGCATCAGGGATGGACCCGGTCTGCGGCAACTTCCCGGTCGCCGATCTTGCCGGCGGGGCGCTCACTGCCGCCACCGCCATTCTCGCCGCCCTATTCGATGTCGCACGCGGCGGCAAGGGGCGTTATATCGATGTGGCCATGGCCGACAGCGCCACCGTCCACAATGTGATGGCGCAAGCCGGTGCCGCCCAGACCCAGATTGCCCCTGCCCGCGGCGAAGACTATCTCTCGGGCGCCCTGGCCTGCTACGGCGTCTACCGCACGGCCGACGACCGCCATCTGGCCGTTGGCGCCGTCGAGTTCAAGTTCTGGCAGGCATTTTGCGAACGCATAGAACGTAGCGACCTGATTGCGCAAGGCCATGTAGACGGTGCCGCCGGCTGCGCTGCGCGTGCCGCGCTGGCTGGCGAAATCGCCCGCTATACGCTGGCTGAATGGATGCAGAAACTGGCCGGGCTGGATGCCTGTGTCAGCGCGGTACTGAGTAGCGATGAAGCACGCGCCGATGCGCGCGCGCGCGGCGTGGCGTTTGACGGCATGCACCCGGTATTCGGCGCTTACCCCGGTTTTGCTCCGCCATTTCGCATCAGCGGCTGCGATTTTTCCGTACACCGCGAAGCACCGGCACTGGGCGCAGACAATGCGCGCCTCTTGGCCGAAATCGGCTACACGCCACGCGATGCCAACTAAATCCCAATGGAGCCTACGATGACGCAAGCTTCCAGCTACAACCTGGCCGACCTGTTTGAACAGGTCGCTCACGCCGTCCCCGAACGCAGCGCCGTCATCAGCGGTGAAGCCACGCTCAGCTACCGCGAACTCGAGGCGCGCGCCGACGCACTGGCTGCACTTTTAGCCCGGCGCGGCATCCGGCGCGGCGACACCGTCGGCCTCTTGCTCTACAACGGCGCCGAATATCTGACCACGTTTTTTGCCGCCTGCAAGCTGGGCGCGCTGCCGGTCAATATCAATTACCGCTATGTCGGCGCCGAACTGGCCTATGTGTTCGACAACGCGCGCCTGTCGGCGCTGGTGTACGCGCCCGCGCTCGCCGGCACCGTCGCGGCCATCCTGCCCGACTTCCCCGCCATTCAGGTGGCGCTGTGTTGCGATGCGGCACTCGAGGCCGAACTGGCTGCCCCCCACGAGCCGGCGCCCCGTGACGGCCGCAACGACGACGACCTGATGCTGCTGTATACCGGCGGCACTACCGGCGCGCCCAAGGGCGTGATGTGGACGCACAAGGCCCTGTTCTTCGGTGCATTGGGCGGTGGCGATATGTACCGCAAGAGCGGCCAGCCCGTCACCAGCCCGCAAGAATTGGCGGCCATCGCCGAGGGCGGCACGCCGTTGCGCTTCATGCCGGTCGCGCCGATGATGCACGGCGCGGCGATGTGGGCGACGCTGGTCTCGCTGTTTGCCGGCCACACCGTGGTCACCACCACCCGGAACAGTTTTGACGCCATCCATGTGCTCGATACCATGGCGCAGCAGCGGGTCAATATCACCGCCATTGTCGGCGATGCGATGGCGATGCCGATACGCGATGCGCTGGAGGCGAATCCCGGCCGCTGGGACTTGTCCGCGGTGTATGTGTTCGGCTCGGGCGGCGCACCGTTCGCCCGCCATCTGCAGGACGACATCAAGCGCCACATGCCCAATGCCCATATGGGCAACGGCTACGGCACCAGCGAAGGCGGCGTGATCGGCCAAGGGCCGCGCCCCGACGGCGAGGGCCTGATGACCCTGCAACTGGGCCCGGAACTGGCGGTACTGACCCCGCTGGGCAATGCGCATGTCGCAGCGGGTGAAACCGGCATTCTGGCGCGCGCCGGCCATGTGCCTTGCGGCTACTGGGGCGATGAGAGAAAAACCGCCGAGACCTTTATCCAGCTGGATGGCGTGCGTTACGCCATGCTGGGCGATGCCGCCCGCCTCGAAGCCGACGGCAGGACCATCACCCTCTTGGGGCGCGGTTCTCAGTGTATCAATACCGGTGGCGAAAAGGTCTTCCCCGAGGAAGTCGAGGATGTATTGCGCCGCCACCCCGATGTGACCGATGTGCTGGTGGTCGGCATCGCCGATCCGCGCTGGGGACAGAAAGTCACCGCTGTGGTCAGCCTGCGCCGCGCGGCCAGTGCCGGCGACGAGGCGCTGCTGCGCGAACACTGCCGCGACCTGCTTGCCGGCTACAAGCTGCCCAAACATGTTTTTGTCGTGCCCGAAGTCGCGCGCTCGGTCGCAGGCAAGGCCGATTACCGCTGGGCACGCCAGACGGCAGAGACGGCTTTGCAAACAGGAGAAACCCCATGAGCAAGGTATTGACCCATATCGATGGCCGGGTTCTTTTGATCACCATCAACCGCCCCGAGGTCAGGAACGCGCTGGACAGCGAAACCCACCGCCTGATGTCCGATGCGCTGGATGCTTACGCTGCGGATGACGAATTGTGGCTATGCGTGCTGCGCGGCGCCGGCGGCCAGGCCTTTTGCGCCGGTGGCGACATTGGCGCCATGCATGCAGCCGCCAATGGCGGCGAACCCTATGTGGTGCCGGCAAGCGGCTACGGCGGACTCACCAGCCGCTTTGATCTCGACAAGACGGTGATCGCCGTGGTTGACGGCATCGCCATGGGCGGCGGCTTCGAGATCGCACTGGCGTGCGATCTCGTGATTGCCGGCGAAAGTGCGCGTTTCGCCCTGCCCGAACCCAAGATAGGCGCCGTTGCCTACGCAGGTGGCATGCACCGTCTGCCGCGCCAGATCGGCATGAAGCGCGCCATGCAGCTCTTGCTCACCGGCGACAGCGTGCATGCCGCTCAGGCGCTGGACTGGGGCCTCATCAACGAGGTGGTGCCCGATGCCGAACTGGATGCGGCGCTCGCGCGCTGGACAGGCAAACTGACGGCGTGTGCACCGCTGGCGATACGGGCTACCAAGGCCTGCGTCAGCGCGGGACTGGATCTGCCGCTAGCGGCGGCTCTGGCGCGGCAGGACACGGGCGGCATCGCCGCGCTGGAAACGATGCGCACAAGCCGCGACGTGATCGAAGGCATTGCCGCCTTCAGTGAAAAACGCAAGCCGCAGTGGCAGGGGCGCTAAACCTCCTCCAAAAGGACGATGAAGCCCGCAGCCGCCATGGCAGAATGCAGGAATCAGCCGGGCGACAGACCCGCAACACAGGAGACCAGCATGCCCAGATTGTTCGATCAATGGCGTCAGCACAGCCCGCATTACAACGAGAGCCACGATGCCTGGGGCGAATCGGTGCGCCGCTTCGTCAGCCGCGAAGTGACACCCCATATCGATCAGTGGGAGCAGGACGGCGAACTGCCGCGCTCGCTACACCGGAAAGCGGCTGAAACCGGCATTCTGGGCATGGGTTTCCCCGAATCCTATGGCGGCTACAGCGAAGGGCTGGATACCTTTCACGGCATCATGTTCTCGATGGAAATGGCTGAAGCCGCCTCGGGCGGCCTGCTCGCCGGCCTGATGGTGCACTCGGTCGCGCTCAAGCCCATCATCGCGCTCGGTTCGGAAGAACTCAAGGCACGCATCGCGCCGGGGGTGCTTGCCGGCGACAAGATCATGGCGCTGGCGGTGACAGAACCCTCGGGCGGCTCGGATGTGGCCAACCTCAAGACCCGTGCCGAGCGCGTTGGCGACCATTATGTGGTCAACGGCTCCAAGACCTTTATCACCTCGGGCATGCGCGCCGACTACTACACGGTGGCAGTACGCACCGGCGGGCCGGGCGCCGAAGGCGTGAGCCTGCTGCTGATAGAAAAGGATACAGCGGGTTTTAGCCGCACCAAACTCGACAAGATGGGCTGGCACTGCTCGGACACCGCCACGCTTTATTTTGACAATGTCCGGGTGCCGGTGGAAAACCTGATCGGTGCCGAGGGTCAGGCGTTTCGCGGCATGATGAAGAACTTCAACGGCGAGCGCCTCGGCATTGCCACCACCTGCTGCGGCTTTGCCATGGTGGCACTGGAAGAGGCGCTGGCCTGGGCACAGGAGCGCTCCACTTTCGGCAAGAAGCTGGTGCACCATCAGGTGATACGCCAGAAGCTGGCCGAGATGACACGCGAAATCTACGCCTCGCTCGCCTGGGTCGAACGCTGTGCGGCGGCCATCGATGCCGGGCACGAAAACCCGGCCGAGATCGCACTACTGAAGGTACAGGCGACACGCATGCTCGAGTATGTGGCACGCGAAGCCTGCCAGATACTGGGCGGAGCCGGTTTCATGCGCGGCGTGAAGTCCGAACGCATCTTCCGCGAAACCCGTCCGCAGTGCATAGGCGGCGGCACCGAAGAGATCATGCTGGATCTGGCTGCAAAGCAGCTGGGTTATCTGGGATAAGCCGGAAACCGGCAGCGGGCGTCGCCAATGAACACCCCACTGCCCGTCCCGCCTCCTCTTGCTCACTGCCCTTCTGGAGCGCCCATGTCCGCACCCGAACACACCCCGATGAACCGAGCCGCCGCATTTGACGCCATCGTGCATGGGCGCACCTCGACCCGTGCCTTTCTGGCGGAATCCCTGCCGCGCGCCGATATCGAGCACGCGCTGCATCTGGCCTGTCAGGCACCGTCCAACTGCAATACCCAGCCATGGCAGATTGCCATCGCATCGGGCGACGCGCGTACGCGTCTGGCGCTGGCCATCGCATCCGACATGGCCAGCGGGCGCATGGCGCCGGATCTACCCTACGATGGCCGCTACGATGGCGTCTACCGCGAACGCCAAAGCGGCGCCGCCGAAGCGCTGTATGGCGCCTGCCGGATAGCGCGCGACGACAAGGCCACCCGCAGCCGCCAGTTCATGCGCAACTTCGATTTTTTCGGCGCGCCGCATGTGGCTTTTTTCTTCCTGCCACCGGGCTTTGGCACCCGCGAAGCCGCCGACCTTGGCATGTGCGCGCAGACTTTCATGCTCGCACTCACTGCCATGGGGTATGCCAGTTGCCCGCAAACCTCACTCAGCTTCCACCCGGCGCAGGTACGCGCCGAGTTCGGCATCACTGAAGCCTGGCAGCTGATGTTCGGCATCTCCTTCGGCCGGCCCGACCCCGAAGCCGCCGTCAATCAGGCCGCCACCACGCGCGCGCCTCACGAGTGCATTGTTTTTGCCGGAGACTGACATGGACCAGTTCGACTATATCGTCATCGGTGCCGGCAGTGCCGGCTGTGCCCTTGCGGGCCGGCTCAGCGAAGACAAGAGTGTGCGCGTACTGGTACTGGAAGCCGGCGGCAGCGACAAAAACCTGCTCATCGACATGCCGGCCGGCTGGGGCAAGACACAGACCCCCGGCCATGCCCTGAACTGGTCGTACCAGACCGGCCCCGAGCCCGGGCTGAACGGCCGCCATGTGCCGCTGCCGCGCGGCAAGGTCATCGGCGGCAGCTCCGCCATCAACGGCCTGTTGTATGTACGCGGCCAGCGCGAGGATTACGATGACTGGGAAGCCGCCGGCGCCAAAGGCTGGAGCTGGCGCGAGGTCGAACCCTATTTTTTGCGTTCGGAAAACAACCCGGCACAGCCAGGCGCTGCGCACGGTCACGCCGGCCCGCTCAAGGTGGCCAACCTGCTTGACCCCTCTACGCTATCCGCCACGCTGATCGCGGCAGCCGTCGAAGCCGGCATCCCGCCGACCAAGGACTTCAACGGCGAGAAGCAGGAAGGCGTCGGCTACTATCAGGCGACGCTCAATGGCGCACGCCGCTGCTCGGCCGCGCACGCCTATCTGGCACCGGCATTGGCACGCGGCAATCTGGCGCTCACTTCCGGCGTCACGGTGACGCGCATCGTGTTTGATGGCCAGCGTGCGACCGGTGTCGAATACCGTCAAAACGGCGTCTTGAAACAGGTCGCCGCCCACGGCGAAATCCTGCTGTGCGCCGGTGCCATCGCCAGCCCGCAGTTGCTGATGCTCTCCGGCATCGGCCCCAAGGATCATCTGGCCCAGCACGGCATCACGACCTTGGTCGATGCCCCGGGCGTTGGCGCCAATTTGCAGGATCATCTGGTGGTGCCGCTGATGTGGCAGCTCAAGGCCGGGCAGGCGTCGATGAATAGCCGCCTGACGGGCGTGGGGGTGCTGCGCGAAGTGCTGGCCTACTGGCTGAAAAAGCAGGGCGCGATGACCATGCCGGCGGCCGAAGTCGGCATTTTCTGCAAGAGCTCACCGCAGTTAAGCCGCCCCGACCTGCAATTTCATCTGCTGCCCCTGTCGGGCGAGCTGGAGTCGGAAACTAAATCGCTGCACCCCTATCCGGGCTACACCCTGGCGCCCAATGTGTGCCGCCCCACATCGCGCGGCCATATCCGCCTGAATTCGGCCGACCCGGCCCAGCCGCCGCAGATGGTGATGAACTATCTGACGACCGACTACGACATCGACACCACGCTTGCCGGCATAGACTGGGCGCGGCGCATTGCCGCCTCCCCGGCCCTTGCCGCGGTGACCGCATCCGAGACCTATCCCGGTGCAGCCGTCCAGCGCCGCGAAGACTTGATAGCCTTTGCAAGGCGTAGCGGCACCACCGGCCACCATCCGGTCGGCACTTGCCGCATGGGCAGCGATGACGCCTCCGTGGTCGATACCGAACTGCGTGTGCGCGGCGTCTGCGGCCTGCGCGTCGTCGATGCATCGGTGATGCCGCTCTTGATCTCGGGCAATACCAACGCCACCGCCATCATGATAGGCGAGCGCGCGGCCGAACTGATCGCCAAGGCGCGCCGTGCCCCTGTCAAGCATGGCGAGAGCCCGGCCGCGGCCATGGCCGCCAGTCCGGCCGCTGCGATTTAACAACAAGGGACCGCCATGAAGCCCAGCCCCGCCAATTTGTCGCGGCGCAATCTGCTGCGCCAAAGCCTCGCACTGGGCGCCGCCAGCCTGTTGCCGCCCGCCTATGTCCATGCCGGCGGACGCGGACTGTCCAGTACCGACTATCAGGCGCTGGACGCCACCGCCATGGCCGCCGGGGTACGCCAGCGGCAGTTTAGCGCCAGCGAATTACTGGAAGCGGCGCTAAAAGCCTGTGAACACAGCAATCCGGCACTCAATGCCGTGGTACTGCGCCACGACGACAGGGCCCGCAAACTGGCGGCAACGCAGCGCAAGGGCGCGCTTGCCGGCGTGCCGCTGCTGGTCAAGGATCTCAATGCCTATCTGGACGGCACCATCACCACCCATGGCTGCCGCTTTTACCGCGACAACGTCGCCAGCGTGACCAGCACCCTGCTCGCGCGCTACGAAGCGGCCGGCATGGTGGGTTTTGCCAAGAGCGCCAGCCCAGAATTCGGTATGACCCCGACCACCGAATCCGCACTATGGGGCGTCACGCGCAACCCATGGAATCCGGCGCTCAGCGCCGGAGGCAGCTCGGGTGGCGCCGCCGTCGCCGTCGCCGCCGGCATGGTGCCGGTCGCACACGCGACCGACGGCGGCGGTTCGATCCGCATTCCGGCCGCACATTGCGGCCTGTTCGGCCTCAAGCCCAGCCGCTACCGCACGCCGCAGGGGCCGGGCCGTTTCGAAGGCTGGTTCGGCGCCAGCGTCGCCCATGCCATCACCCGCAGCGTGCGCGACTCGGCGCTGATGCTGGATGTGGGACAGGGACACGAAAGCGGCAGCCCGTACTGGGCCCGCCCGCTAGTGCGCCCTTATATGGACGAAATCAGCCGCGAGCCGGGGCGCTTGCGCGTGGCACTGATAGGCGAAAGCCTGACCGGGACCCTCCTTGACACCGATACCGCGCATGCACTGACCCTGGCCGCCGCGCTGATGGCTCGCCTGGGGCACCATATCGAACCCGCCCGTTTTCCGGTGTCGGCCCTGCAGGTCTTCGGCCCGCAAGGCGTGGTGACCCGCACCGCCTTGCTGTCGACGATACGTAATCGCGAACAGCAACTGGGGCGCAGCGTGACGCCGGATGATGTAGAACCCATTACCTGGGCGGCGCTGCAGATGGCACAAAAGCTAACTGCCGAAGACCTGTTTCGCGCCCGCTCGGGCTTCGAGCTGGTCTCGCTGCAAATGGAACAGTTTTTCGAGCGCTACGATGTCATCCTGTCCCCGGTCACCGCCACCACCGCGCCGCCACTTGGCGAGCTGGCACTGAACCGCCCGTTCGACGACTACGCCAAAGCCGCCACCGGTAGCGCGGCCTTTACCGTCATCGCCAATATCGGCGGCCAGCCCTCGATGTCGGTGCCCTTGTACTGGACAAAGCAGGGCCAACCGGTGGGCAGCCTGTTTACCGCACGCCTGGGCGCCGAAGACACGCTGTTGCGGCTGGCGGCCCAGCTCGAAGCGGCACAACCATGGGCCGCACGCCGCCCTCCGCTAAAGAAAGCCTGAAATGCAGCCACCACAAGCGCAAGACATCGCCCCGGCACTGGCCGCCTGGCTCGCCAGGCACCACGGCGGCAGCGCCCGCATTCTGGAACTTCGCCCGCCGGCACAAGGCTATTCCAACGAGACCTGGCTGATCGATGCCGAATTCGGGGCCGAGCCCCAGCGCCAGCAGCTGGTACTGCGTCTGGCACCGGCAGGCAGCGGCCTGTTTCCCGATTACGATCTGGCGCTGCAGTACCGGGTGATGGCGGCGCTGGCGGACAGCCCGGTGCCGGTGCCCGGTCTTTATGGCTTCGAGGAAGACGCATCCGTACTCGGACGGCCGTTCTATCTGATGCGCCGTATCGAAGGGCGGGTGCCGAACGAGAACCCGCAATACCACATTCAAGGCTGGCTGGGCGAACTTGACGCCGGCAGCCTCCGCCGCCACTGGTTCGCCGGCATCGAAACCGCCGCGCAGATTGCGCGCATCGACTGGCGCGCACACGGCCTGGATACCCTGGCCCCCGGCGGCGACCCGGTCGCCGTCCAGCTGGACGAACTGGCGGCTTTCCTGACGTGGACCGAGGCGCAGGCGCGCCCCTACCCGCTGATCCGGCGCGCGCTAGCCTGGCTTGCCGCCCACCGCCCGGCATCGCGCCGCGCCGCACTGGTGTGGGGCGACGCCAAGCTGGGCAATCTGATTTTCGACGACGCAGGCCGGGTCGCCGCCGCGCTCGACTGGGAAAGTGCGCATATCGGCGATGTGCTTGAGGATCTGGCCTGGTTTCTGGTACTGGACCGCTCGCTGAGCGAAGGCTACGCCGTACCCCGCCTCGCCCACCTGCCCTCGCGCGAGGAAAGCATCGCCTGCTGGGAAGCGGCCAGCAGCGAGTCGGCGGCGCTATTGCCGTGGTTCGAACTATTTGCCGCGGCCCGCCTCGCGGTAATCATGGCGCGGCTGGGCACGCTATTCACCGCACGCGGCTGGGTCGCGCCCGAGGTCAATATGGATACCCACAACGGCGGCTACGCAGTGCTGGCGCTGACCATGACCGAGATGGGCGTGACGGAGCAGACCGTATGCTAAGCCGCGGCGACGACTACCCTATCCACCAAAAACCGGTCCCGCTGGCGGATGCAGGCGGCGAGCGCAACTTCTACGACCGCTACTACTTCAACGGTTTTAGCGAAGATGGAGGCAGCTATTTTGCCGTCGCGCTCGGCGTTTACCCCTACCTAGGGGTGATGGACGCCCATGCCTGCGTGCAGCGCGAAGGGGTGCAGCGCTGTGTGTTTGCCTCGCGCGCACTGGGCGGCAAGCGGATGGACACCCGTGTCGGCCCGATCGCCATCGACATCGTCGAACCGCTGGCCCGCCTTGATGTGCGCATCGACGCGCCCGAGCTCGGCCTCGCGGGCAGGCTCACGTTCACCGGACGCACCGCGCCGCAGGAAGAGCCGCGTTTCGTGTGGCACGACGGCCCGCGCACCGTGCTCGACCTCACCCGCATGACCCAGCTCGGACGCTGGCAGGGCGCGCTGAGCGTCGATGGCACAGACATCGTCGTCGATGGCTGGCGCGCCACGCGCGACCGCTCGTGGGGCGTGCGCCCGATAGGGGCACGCGATGCACAGCCTATGTTGCCGGCCGGCCAGATGCAGTGGTTCTGGTTATGGGGGCCGACGCATTTCGACGATCTGGTGGTGCACTTTCACACCAATGACGACGCACACGGCAATGGCTGGAACCGCCAGTGCGTACTGGTGCCCACCGACGGTGGCGCACCGCGCCACCTGAGCCAGCCGCGTGTACACATTGAGTACCGCGAAGGCTGCCGCCAGCTTGCGCGCGCCAGCATCAGCGGCATGCTGGCCGATGGCCGGCGCGCGACCCTCGCCCTTGAGTGCGGCGAAGTGATCTATATGCAGGGTGCCGGCTACAACCACCCCGAGTGGGGGCACGGCAGCTATCACGGCGAATTTGCCGTACACGGCGAGACGCGCGACTGCCGGACGCTGGACCCCAACGACTTCGCGCAAATCCACCTGCAATCACTGACCCGCGCGACGCTTGCCATCGCAGGCGAGGCCACGCGTACGGGGCGCGGCATACTCGAACAGATGCTGCTCGGCCCGCACGCGCCATCGGAGACAATATGAGCCAGCCCGACGACGCCTGCCAGGGCCTGCCGCTTAAGCGCGGGCGACTCTTTCGTGCCGGCGTGCTCAGTACGCTGGATACCGCGCAAATCACGCCCGGACGCGCACTTGGCATCCGCCATATCATCGATTTCAGAAGCGTGCGCGAGCGCGACAGCGAGCTCTGCCTGTGGGGCACACTCTTGGGCGTGCGCAGCCAGCGCGCACCGGTCGCGGCCGACCTGCGCGCCAACGATACCGGGAGCAATGCCCTGATCGCCAGCTTCGCACGCCACCCCGGCGCCGATAGTGCACACGCCCTGATGCGCGCGCTGTACTGCGGCTTCGCCGACGCTTTCCTGCCCCATCTGCGTACCCTGTTTGAGCCTTTGGCACAGGGCGAGCCGCTGCTGGTGCACTGTACCGCCGGCAAGGACCGCACCGGCTTTGCCTGCGCACTGATTGCCCGCGCCGCCGGCGTATCCCATCCGCAAGTGACCGACGACTACCTCACCCACGGACGCCAGGCGGCATACGCGCAGCATGCCCGCCTGCGCACGGTGCTGGCGGGCTATCTTGGCACAACACCTGACGACGCCACGATAGCGATATTTGCCGGCGTCAACGAGGCCTTCCTCAGCGCCGCATTCGACAGGCTTGTTACGCGTTACGGCAGCATCGATGCCTATCTCGCTGCCGGCGGCGTCGACGCGGCACTGCTCGGGCGCGCCCGCGCCGCGCTACTGCGCTAGCCGGGCAGCCGTCCTCGCGCAAAGTCGCACAACAAGCCCGACACCTCGTCCGGCGCATCGCGCGGCCCCTCGTCTAGATAGACAAGCTCAACTGCATCCATCATGCGTCATGAAAGCGGTAGCGGATAGGCAGCGACTTGTAGCCGCCGGTGAAGTTGGACTGGATCGGGCGCGGTACGCCATCAAGCTCGACCGATGCCAGCTGCGGCAGCAGACGGGCGAAGAAGGTGCGGATCTCGGCCAGCGCCACCTGACGCCCAAGGCAAGCGTGCCCGCCCCAGCCGAAGCCGACATGGCCCTCGCTCTGGCGCTCGATATCAAAGCGGTACGGCGCATCGAATGTCGCGTCGTCGCGATTGCCGGAGGGCAATAATACGCAGACCGAATCGCCGGCGCGGATAGTGACGCCGGACAGGGTGTAGTCCTCGGTCGCGGTGCGCATAAAGTGGCGGATAGGCGACACCCAGCGCACCAGCTCGTTGGCGCCATTGCGCATCAGCGCCGGCTTGTCCTGCACCTTTTTCATCTGATCCGGATTCTGGATAAAGGCGAGCATGCCCCCGGCGATGGAGGCAGCAGTGGTTTCGTGCCCGGCAGTCGAGATCAGCAGATAGTAAGAAATCGCCTCCAGCGCCCCGATGGCCTCGTCACCCACCAGACTCGTGGCAATCACGCTGGCCAGATCATCCTGCGGGTTGGCACGGCGCTCGGCCAGCAGCTTGCCGAAATAGGCGGCCACTTCGGGCATCACGTCGGCACCGCCCTGACGCGAGCGCTGCAGCTCGGGGTCGGCCGACGACAGCAGCTGCTGGGTGATGCGCAGGATAAAGGGCGCCTCGGTTTCGGGCAGGCCGAGAATGGACAGGATCACGCGTAGCGGCAACTGGCTGGCCACTTCATGCGCAAAGTCGATCCGGCCGCCGGCCTCGCGCATGATCGCGATATAGCGGTCCGCCAGCGCCTCGATACGCTGCTGCAACTTGACGATCCCCGGCCCCATGAACCAGGACCGGGTTAGTTCGCGATAGGCCTGATGTTCGGTACCATCCATGTCCAGCACGGTACGCACCGTATAGCGGCGCCCGCCCAGCGCCTGCTCGGTCGCCTCTTCGACGGCCTTATCAACCAGCACCAGCCTGGGCTCATTGATGAACAGGGCATTCTGCCCCATCACTTCCTTGATATCGGCGTTGCGCGTCACCACCCAGAACGGGCGGTACGGCTCGCGTGCGTACCAGCACACCGGAAAATCTTCACGCAGTGTCTGCATTTCTTGATGCACACGGCCCTCGTCCAGCCATGCTTCATGGCGGATAGGGTCGAGATGTGCCGGCATTTCTGGGTATCGCATCGTGTCTCTCCTTGCGCTTGGGTGATCTGTATTTGCGCTCATCATTACCGGCCTCAGCTGCTAGCGGCATCGTCCGTAGAGACCATGCCGTACGCCGCGCCCGCGGGTTAGCGTCATCCCATCCACAAATTTCAAGAAAGAACAGGCCATGCAACAAGGCGGCAGCATCGGCCCCCTCGTCGGCGCCGACGAAGGCTTCAACCACCAGATTGTCGACACCCACGCATCGGTACTGCACACCGACCCGGCTTGGGCCGAAAAGGTCTGCGGCATGGTCGGCGCGCGCGACGGCTCGCTGCAGATCGGCTTCGGCTTCGGCAAATACGTCAACCGCGGCGTCGTCGATGCCTATGCCGGCGTCTCGCGTCAGGCCGAGCAATGGAATGTGCGCGCCAGCCGCGCACTGGCCGGCGATGTGGAGTCGGTATCGGTCGGGCCGATACAGTACGAGATTATCGAGCCGCTCAAAAAAATCAGGGTCACGCTACAGAAAAACGCGGTACAACCGATCGCTTTCGATCTGTTGCTGGAAGGCGCCGTGCCCTGTTTTACCGAGGCACGCGAGGACAGGCGCAACCACAGCGGCTATCGCCGCACGGCCGACCAGATCCGCTACCACCAAAGCGGAACCGCCAGCGGCTGGATCGAAGTTAAGGGCGTGCGCCATGAAGTCACGCCAGAGGGCTGGGTGATGACGCGCGACCACTCGTGGGGGATACGCCCGGGCGTCGGCGCAGCGCTTGCCGACACCGAACCCGAGGCCATGGACAGCGAAGGCCTGCAGGTGATGGCGATCTGGAATCCGCTGCTGCTGCAAAATCCGGATGGCAGCCATTACGCCTTTCACCAGTATTTGCTGCGCTACCGCGCACCCGGCCTGCACCACGAGCGGATGCAGGGGCAGTTCGAGTATCCGGACGGACGCCGCGTCGCCGTCATCGACAATAGACCCAGCCTCGCCTTTCACCCGGACAACCAGCGCTTTATCGAAGGACGCTTCGATCTGACGCTGGCAGATGGCAGCCGGCGCACCTTGTCGGCGCGCGCCATTTCAGACACCGGATTTCATCTGGGCGGCGGCCTGTATCACGGTTTTGATGGCCACTACGCCGGCCAGTGGCGCGGCAAGCTGCATGTGGAGGGCGAATATTTTGCCGATTGCCGCAGCCAGGAGAGCGTACGGCGCCTGAACAGCTTTCGCGACGCCATGATTGTCGTGCACGACAGCGCAAGCGGCGCTCAAGGCTGGGGCAATCTGCAAAGCTGGGTACAAGGGCACTGGGATGAAACCGGTGCCAATAACTGAGCCTAGCCCCCGCCGCAACAAACACCCCGGCGACTCGGGCACCCTTTGAGAACCCGACAAAAATGGGCGACTGCGGGTTAGCCCACCCTTTGCAGGTGGTGAACGAAAGTGAAGAAATAGGGGCAGAGGCTGCCGCCGAAGCGCGGATTGATTTCGAGCACGAGCGGCTTGCCACCTTCTTCCTTGTAGTTGAAGCAACACAGCCCCTCGAAACCAAGCGCGGCAAGCATTTCACCAAACAGCGCCAGATGGCGGGCCGGCACCGGAGCCCTAAAGGCTGGATCTTTCCCCTTGACCGGCGTATTGCCGGCAAAGCGATAACGGATATTCAGCGCATGCTCGACGCGCCCGTCGCGAACAAGCAGATGGGTGGCAAACTCTTCATCACCCGTGACCAGTGTCTGGCAGAAATAGTCGGGGTCGTCCAGTAGTGGCGCGTAACGCTGTAGATCTTGCTGGTTGTGGACAACGTAGCAGTGTTGCCCCATCACGTCCTGACGCTTCTTCAGGATGAATGGGGTCTTCAGCAAGCCCGCCTCGGCAATGCGCGGCAGCTCGCGACCAAAGCCGGCAGCAAGCAAGTGCCGGTAAAACACCAGCTTGTCGTCACACAGTTGAATACTCCGGGTGCTCGGCAAAGGGATGGGATTGTTCTCCCAAACAGCGCGCGGCTGTTGCCGCAGTGCCAGCAGCGGCTCAATGTCCAAAGGCACGACCAGATCGGCCTCGGCAAGTATTGCCCCTTCC
>NZ_JBOFOO010000201.1:0-3697 GCF_051659485.1 Craterilacuibacter sp.
AATCTTTTTTGTTCTTGAGAGCCGATTGCGGTGCCTCATCCATCTCCACAACCTGGGTCGCGTGCTGGATGTCGATGCGTGAACGCAAATTTTGGGCGCAAGTCGCCAGCTCGGCAGAAATTGCCGTGCTGTCACCCACAAGAATCAGTTTATTGTCGGGATGGTCGTGCAGGAATTGGATGGATGCGGGGATGGTGACTTTGAGACCAATGTCACCACCCATGGCATCCACCGCTACGGTGATACTCATCAGCGTCTTCGGTAGTAACTACCTGTTGTGTTGAACAGGAAGTAAAGGGGAACGATTACTCGCCCTTGACCTTTACAACCTGACGACCACGGTAGAAACCGTTAGGGCTGATGTGGTGACGCAGGTGACGCTCACCGGTCGTAGCTTCAACAGCCAGCGATGGAGCAACCAGAAAGTCGTGGGCGCGGTGCATGCCACGCTTGGACGGGGATTTTTTGTTCTGTTGAACGGCCATGATTGACTCCTAAAAAATTCAAACTTTATTCGGACTTGGGTTTCTTGAGCGCTGCCAGCACCGCGAACGGATTCGGCTTTCCGGCTTTACCGTGCTCAAGCACCTCATCGCCACATTTTTCATGCTTGGGCGACAAGGACAAGCCCATGATGATCTCGTCTTCGACCAGCGCGATCACGTCCAACTCTTCCTCAGCCATGACGGCATCGAGGTCTTCGTTGATATCGACAGCGGCTGCGAGCTTGTCTTCATCCCGGAAGAACGTCAGCACGGCTTCACTATCTAGGGCTTGCACCATAGGCTCCAGACAACGCTGACAGACGACATTGACTGTCCCTGTCACCTTGAGTCTGAGAGACGAACGGCGCGAACCATCCATGAAACCTTCAGCTACAAACTGGACTTCCCCGCTGTTGTCAGCGAGGTTCTCTAGTACGCGTTCATCCAGGTCGGCGACGGCGCGACGGCCACTGCGACTCTGGCCTTCACGGCCAAACGCGAGCGGATCGATCAAAATCGGGTTAGTCATAAACGCGAGATGATATAATTGCCGCCACGGATTTGTCAAAGCAATCAAGCCTCAACATGCAAAAAGCCATCGTACTTGCCTCCACCTCGCGCTACCGGCGCGAAATTATCGAACGACTGGGGCTGCCACTGCACGCCGCGGCGCCTGTTTGCGACGAAACGCCATTGCCGGGCGAGAGCGCGCTGGACACCGCCGTACGTCTGGCCCGCGTCAAGGCCATGTCGCTGGCCGATGCCTACCCCGACGCGCTGATCATAGGCGGCGATCAGGTAGCCCTGCTCGACGGCCGGCAGATAGGCAAGCCCGGCAGCCTTGAAAACGGCGTCGCCATGCTGCAATGGATGAGCGGGCGCACCGTGGTCTTTCACTCGGCACTGGCACTTTATAACAGCCAGAGCGGCCGCCTGCAGGAAAACGTCGGCCTCACCCGCGTCACCTTGCGCACGCTCTCCGAAGCCCAGATCCGCGCCTATCTCAGCCGCGAACCGGATGCCCTGCACTGTGCCGGCGCAGCCAAAAGCGAAGGTCTGGGCGGTGCGCTGCTGGAGCGCGTCGAGTCCGACGATCCCAATTCCCTGATCGGCGTCCCCTTGTTCGCCCTGATCACCATGTTAATGAACGAAGGCGTAGACATACTCTAATGACCGGCACCCTTTACCTGATCCCGACGCCGCTAGGCGACGAAAATACACCATGGCTACCCGAGCACGAACGCCTGCGCGTCATCCATATCACCCGTTTTGTGGTCGAAGCGGAAAAAACGGCACGCAAGCACCTCAAAGCACTGGGCGTCAGCACGCCGATACGCGAACTGACCCTGAATACGCTGAATGAACACACGCCCGAGGCCGATGTTGCCGCCCTGCTGCAACCGCTACTGGACGGACAGGATGTCGGTCTGGTATCCGAAGCCGGCTGCCCGGCCGTGGCCGACCCCGGCGCGCAACTGGTCGCGCTGGCGCACGCCCGCGGCATCCGCGTCGAGCCGATGATAGGCCCGTCTTCCATCCTGCTGGCACTGATGGCCTCCGGTGCCAACGGCCAGTGTTTCGCCTTTCATGGCTACCTGCCGGTAGACAACATAGAGCGCAGCAAGGCGATACAGGCACTGGAAGCACGCTCGCGCCAGAACAACGAGACGCAGGTGTTTATCGAAACGCCTTACCGCAACAACACCATGCTGGCCGAGCTGAGAAAAACCCTCGCCCCGTCCACCCGCCTGTGTGTGGCGGCCGATTTGACACTGCCTAGCCAGACCATCGTCAGCCTGCCGGCATCCGACTGGCCCAAAGAAGCGCCCGATTTCCACAAACGCCCGGCCATTTTCGTCATTCACGCAGCCTGAACCCAGGCGGCCATGCCTGATTAGCGGCATGGCTGCTATGCTTTTGGCCGCCGGCTGCAGTACCATGCCGGCCATGTCTCCCGTCATTACCTCATTACTCGATACCGACCTGTACAAGTTCACCATGTTACAGGTGGTACTGCACCAGTTCCCGGCCGCACATGGCGAATATGCGTTCAAGTGCCGCAACACGCCCGAACGGCCACTCTCCCAGCTCAAGCACGAGCTGGAACAGCAGCTGGATAGCCTGTGTGCACTGCGCTTCACGCAGGAAGAGCTGGCTTACCTGCGCAGCCTGCGCTTTATCAAGAGCGATTTTGTCGACTATCTGGAACTGTTTCATCTGCAGCGCCGCTTTATCAGCGTGGGCGAGCAGGATGGCGAGCTAGCCATCACCATCAAGGGACCGATGGTGCAGGCGATGTTCTTCGAGATTTTCGTACTGGCCATCGTCAACGAGCTCTACTTCCGCGCACTGGACACGGCGGCAGTACGCGCCGAAGGGCAGCGCCGGCTGGAACAGAAAATCACCCGCCTGCGCGCCTTCGCCGCCGGCGAAGGCAGCAACGCACACTTTCCGCTTCTGCTGTCCGACTTCGGTACCCGGCGCCGCTTCTCCCGCGACTGGCACGCCCATGTGGTGACACAACTACATCAGGCCGTACCGGATATGTTTCGCGGCACCAGCAATGTGTTTCTGGCATGGCAACTGGGCATGACGCCGATAGGTACCATGGCACATGAATTCTTCCAGGCCTTTCAGGCACTGGGCGTCAGGCTGCGCGACTTCCAGAAGGCGGCACTGGAAGCCTGGGTGCAGGAATATCGCGGCGATCTGGGCATTGCGCTGACCGACGTGGTCGGGATGGATGCATTTCTGGCCGACTTCGATCTTTATTTCGCCAAGCTGTTTGACGGTCTGCGCCACGATAGTGGCGATCCTTACCACTGGGGCGAAAAGGCTATTGCCCACTACCAGCTGCTGCGCATCGACCCGGCCAGCAAGATGCTGGTTTTCAGCGATGCACTGGATATCGACAAGGCGCTGGCACTCTATCAGCACTTCAACCCGCGCATACAAACCAGCTTCGGCATCGGCACCAAACTGAGTAACGATATGGGCCTGACCCCCTTGCAGATCGTACTCAAGCTGGTCAGCTGCAACGGCCAGCCGGTGGCCAAGCTGTCGGACAGCCCGGGCAAGACCATGCCCACCGACGCGACCTTCCTTGCCTATCTGCGACAGGTATTCGGAATCAGGGAGTAGGACTCGGGACTCGGGACTCGGGACTCGGGACTCGGGACTCGGGACTCGGGACTCGGGACTCGGGACTCAGG
>NZ_JBOFOO010000202.1:0-3249 GCF_051659485.1 Craterilacuibacter sp.
CTTCCAGATGGGGCAGGAAGACGGCGAGAAAGTCGAATTTTACCTGCTGGCGTTCTTCCGAGCTGGAGCCGGACGGCAGGTAGAGCGAGATCACCGATAGCGGGCCAAAATCCAGCTGCAGGTAGCGTCCTTCGCTGTCTATCCAGTCGATGCCCAGCCCCTCGATTACCGCATCCGGAATATGGCGGCTATACACGCCGACACCGCTATAGCCCTTTTTCCCGGCGTAATGGAAATAGCCCTGCATGCCGTCCGGCGCACGCATGCGTTCGGACAGGTCGTCTGCCTGCGCCTTGAGTTCCTGCACGCAGACAAAGTCGGCTTCCAGCTTGGCCATCCAGTCGAAAAATCCTTTTTTATCTGCCGAGCGGATGCCATTCAGGTTGGCGGAAACGATTCGAAGCAAGGTGTTCTCCCGTGTTATCCTTGCCGGCAAATTTTTGGCCGTACAAGGCTGTGTCCAGTTTGAGGGGTGGGTTATGAGCGATTTTCGACAGGATTTTATTCGTTTTGCACTCGATGGCCAGGTGCTGAAGTTTGGCGAATTCATTACCAAGGCCGGCCGCAAGTCGCCTTATTTTTTCAATGCCGGGCTGTTCAATGACGGCGCCAGCACGCTGGCACTGTCGCGCTTTTACGCCGATGCGATTCAAAGCAGCGGCATCGCATTCGACATGATGTTCGGCCCGGCCTACAAGGGCATTATTCTGGCCGCCGCAACGTCGATGGCACTGGCGGAAAAAGGCCGTAATGTACCGTTTGCCTACAACCGCAAGGAAGCCAAGGACCATGGCGAAGGCGGTGTACTGGTGGGTGCACCGCTCAAGGGCAAGGTGCTGATCATCGACGATGTGATTACCGCCGGCACCTCGGTGCGCGAGTCCATCGAGCTGATTCGCGCTGCCGGCGCCGAGCCTGCCGGCGTAGCCATCGCACTGGACCGCATGGAGCGCGGTAGCGGTGTCCTGTCTGCGGTGCAGGAAGTCGAGCAGCAGTACGGCTTGCCGGTGGTGGCGATTGCCAACCTTGGCGACCTGATGACCTTTATCGAGGGCAGCACCGAGCTGGCCAGCTATCTGGATGCGGTTAAAGCCTATCGCGCCAGCTACGGCGTAGATGCCTGATTGGGGCAGGGCCGCCTTACTGGGCGGCCTCCTTGTTTTGCCATGCCTGTTGCAGCGCACGGGTCGCGCTATCCATGGCCTGCTCGGCGCTATTTAGTGCTTCTTGTATCGTACCCAGTTCGGTGCTTGCCGTAGCGAGGGCGTTTTGTGCATCGGCCAGACGCTGTTCGGCCAGCGTATGTTTGCGCTTGGCGTCGCTGATGCGTAACTGGCTGCTTTTCAGGCTGCTGTCGGCGCGTTGATAGGCCATTTGTGCTGACAGCAGGTCTTCATTGGGGCCGGCCATGCTGCTGCTGGCAAGGCCCGCCAGTAGCAGGGTGAGTACTATTTTTGTCATGTAAAGCTCCATGCTGGATATCGCGATGATTATCGCAGACTGCAGGGCATGGCGGCCAGCCGTAGCGAATATGAAAAAACCCCTGCAGGGTTTGCCTGTCAGGGGTTTTTTCTGCTGTGTCCATTTTGCATGGGCAGCATATTGGTGGGTCGTGCGGGATTCGAACCTGCGACAAATGGATTAAAAGTCCACTGCTCTACCAACTGAGCTAACGACCCGGATAAACCGGATTTATATTTTACAATGTAAAAAATATTGTCAGCCCCTTATTCAAGGCTGGCAATTTTTAAATTCTGGTGGGTCGTGCGGGATTCGAACCTGCGACAAATGGATTAAAAGTCCACTGCTCTACCAACTGAGCTAACGACCCCAAGTAAAACTTGGGTTTTTGGTGGGTCGTGCGGGATTCGAACCTGCGACAAATGGATTAAAAGTCCACTGCTCTACCAACTGAGCTAACGACCCCCTATATACGCCGGGGTTTACTACTTATATTTGGTGGGTCGTGCGGGATTCGAACCTGCGACAAATGGATTAAAAGTCCACTGCTCTACCAACTGAGCTAACGACCCCCAGTAATACCGGGTTTCTCTTGTGATTTTCCGGCTTGCGCCATCACCCCCCAAGAGAGAACGAGACTATACCGACAGAGATAATTCTAGTCAACCTGTTTCCGACTCATCAGGCTTCTGCCATTCCTCGGCATGAGCATGGAACCGTTGCCCTCGCCGGCTATCCAATGATGAAATGGGTTCAGGGACTTGAAAGTGTTTGCTCTTTGACCCATGTAAGATAGGCGGCAAGGCCGGTTTGCAGCGGCAGGGCAATGATTTCGGGCACCTCGTACGGGTGCAACTCGACCAGACGGGCCTCCAGTTGCGGGTAGGCGCTGGCCGTAGTCTTGATTAGCAAGGGGACTTCCTGTGCCTCTTCCACCTGCCCCTGCCAGCGGTATACCGAACGGCAGGGTGCGAGTATGTTGGCACATGCAGCCAGTTTTTCGCCCACGATGGTACGGGCTATATTCATGGCAATCGCCTCGCTTGGCGTATTGCAGACGACAAATAGTATTTTCATTGGTGGCTCTAATTTTATATGCGCGCTATTTTATTGCTCATTCTGGCGTACCCTTTTCTTGAGGTCACCTCCCTGATTTATATGGCAGGCAAACTGGGTGGCGGTTTCGTTTTGTTCTGGGTGCTCGCCAGTGCCCTGATCGGTATTGTCATGTTGCGTAACCAGCGCATGGCTACTTTGCTGACCTTGGGTGCTTTGTTTAATCAGAAGGGCAATGTTTCAGTTTATTCTCTATTGTGGCCGGTGCGTTATTTGCTGGCTGGCGTATTGTTCCTGATTCCCGGCATCATCAGCGATATTCTGGCCGTGATTCTGCTATTGCCACTTTCCGGGCCCGGGCCGAAAGTACGCATGCCGGAGGCGGGGGCGCCCCGCGATGGGGCAATAGAGGGTGAATATACCCGTGTCGACGAAACCGTTGAGCGTGATCGCCATCTTCACAAATAACCCAGACATGCCAGTATTTCATCTGGGGACTTGCCGGTTGAAATTTCGATAATCTTGTGGCGGTTTTTTTCACCGCTTAACAAGGCTATATCCCGCTTGGGGCAGCCTAGCTGTTTGGCTATCCACGTAATCAGTGCATGATTGGCCTTGCCATCGACTGGCGGCGCCGCCAAGCGTATTTTGAGTGCCTCACCGTGTTCGCCGGCGCATTGGGTTTTTTTCGCGCCGGGCTGAACGTGTAATGTCAGACGCACGCCATGTGCG
>NZ_JBOFOO010000203.1:0-1609 GCF_051659485.1 Craterilacuibacter sp.
CGGGTGATGGTGCCACACGGGCGGGTGCTACCGGATGTCGCCGCGGCCTTAGGCCGCGATACGCTGGCCGAGGGAGACACCCTGAGCTTGGGCGCGCTGACCGTGCATGTACTGCCGTTTTGCGAACAGGGCGAGTACGACAAGCTGTTGTGGTCGTGCGATTTCAATATCGTGCGCGGCGAAGACAGCTTTATGCGTGCGCAGTGGGCCGCGCGGCCTTTTTTGTGGCATATCTACCCGCAGGACGAGAACGCCCACATCATCAAGCTTGATGCCTTCCTCACCCGCTACACGGCGGCGATGGACGAAGCAAGCCGCGACGTATTGCAGCGCGCAGCACATGCATGGAATCTTGAGCAAGACATAGCCCGTAGCTGGGGAGAAATGACAGAAAACTGGCCACAACTGGCCCTGCATGCCAGCAACTGGCCGCAACGGGCACTGGGCAGCAGCAGTCTTAGCGCCAGACTGGTGCAAATGGTTGAAAAACAGCTACAATAGCGCCCTCTTGGGGAAAGCATTCCCCGAAATCAATTCAGCTCTGGGAATGTCAAGCAATGAAAACCGCACAGGAACTCCGCGCAGGTAACGTCTTTATGGTTGGTAGCGAGCCTATGGTGGTTCAGAAGGCCGAATACACCAAATCGGGCCGTAACGCTTCCGTCGTCAAGATGAAGATGAAGAACCTGCTGACCGGCGCAGGCAGCGAAACCGTATACCGTGCCGATGACAAGTTCGATGTCGTGGTTCTGGATCGTCGCGATTGCACCTACACCTACTTTGCTGATCCGATGTATGTATTCATGGACGGCGAGTTCAACCAGTATGAAGTTGAAGCCGACAACCTGGGCGATACCCTCAACTACATCGTTGACGGCATGGAAGACAACTGCCAGGTCACCTTCTACGACGGCAAAGCCATCTCGGTCGAACTGCCGACCACCGTAGTACGCGAAGTGGAATACACCGAGCCTGCCGTACGCGGCGACACCTCGGGCAAGGTTCTGAAGCCAGCCCGTCTGGTCGGCACCACTTTCGAAATTCAGGTACCGGCTTTCGTGAACACCGGCGACAAGATCGAAATCGATACCCGCACCAACGAGTTCAAGAAGCGCGCCTGATTTCCGCACGCTCTTGTCGAAAAAGCCACCTTCGGGTGGCTTTTTTCATGGCGATGCTCAGCATGGCGCGCACAGATCACGGTTGTGCTCGACAGCCCCCCCTCGCTCGCCTCAGCGTAAGCCGAAGGGCAGCATCGGCATTTTTGACGCGCAAAAAAAATGCCCCGGGAAAACCCGAGGCACACAATGCAAACAACAAAGGAGAAACCATATGAAGCAAATTAATATTAGCAATTAACTATATTTGACACAACAGTCATACCCGGATATTGACCATTCGTGTCGCAAATACCTAAAACCATCCAGGTATGCATCAGCACCGGAAAGAGCCGGCAATACGCCGGAATGCACACAAGTCGCACCATCTACAGCAATCACGTGTAAAATGGCGTTTTCCCTGCGTCGGACTCGTCCTGACGGCGGGCGTATTTTCCAGCAAAAGGCAATAAGCATTACCATGGCCCAAACCAAAGAAACTGCACTGGGTG
>NZ_JBOFOO010000204.1:0-1344 GCF_051659485.1 Craterilacuibacter sp.
GGTAACGCAAGCTGGCAGCCAGCGCCAGTTCGAGACGATCCAGCATCAAGCGCCGGTTAGGCAGTTGCGTCAGCGGATCGTAAAAGGCCAGTTGTTCGATTTTATCTGCCGCTGCCTTGTACTCGGTCATATCCCAGCAAAAACCGATATAGCCGAGAAACTGCTCCTTGCTATCGTAACGCGGGCTAGCCTCATCCAGCACCCAGCGATACCGGCCATCGGCATCAAGCAGGCGGTACTCGCGCTTAAAGGCCTTGCGTTCGACAAAAGCGAGCTTGCCACACTGTATGCACGCCTCCCTGTCCTCGGGATGCACCCCCTCCAGCCAGCCCGTACCCAGCTCCTGCTTTGGCCCTCGCCCGGTAAAGATAAACCAGGGCTCGTTAAAATAATTGGCACACTGCGCCTGATCCGAAGTCCAGATCAGCGCACTGCCACTATTGGCCAGCGTACGAAAATGCTTTTCGCTGTCACGCAAGCGGGTTTCGGCCTGCTTGCGTTCAGTAATATCATGCGCGACACCAAGCACGCCCAGTACGGCATGGTCAGGTGCCAGCATAGGCGTCTTAGTCGTTTCGAACAGGCCGTAATATCCATCACCAGCAAAGGTCAGCCACTCCTCATTCGAGCTGGACTTACCCGCTTCAATTGCCGCTCGGTCTTTATGCCGGAAAAAATCAGCCTGCTCCTGACTGACAAAATCGTAATCCGTCTTGCCGATAATATCGGTTTCTGATGCGCCAAATAGACGCTCGAATGCCGTATTACAGGCAAGGTAACACCCATTTTCATCCTTAAGCCAGATCGGATCAGGGATCGTTGTCAGTACGACCCGTAAACGGGAGCGTTCGAAATCGAGCTGACGATATGGTGCAGTCACGCCGGCAACGTAGATGGCGCGATAGACCATGATATAGGCGGCCGCCTTGTAGACGTGGCCCAAAAGATTGAATAAATCGGTTACATCGCTGTAAAGCGTAAAAAACAGCTCGGCCAGAGCCTGTATCCAGGCGGCGGCTGCCAGAACCTGCGCTTCTACGTTAGCGCGCCGCTGACCCCGACGAAACAGCAGTATGGCCGCCACGGCATAAAGTACAGCCAGCAGATACTCGCTAACAACTTTGAATCCGGTCAGCCCTTGCCCGGCGATAAAAGTCCGCGGCAACCACTCGGCATGCCAGAATCCTATCCACCACACCGCCAGCGCAAGCGTAAGGGCAAGCACAAGAGCGGAATAACAACGCATTGGCGACCAGTCTTGCACCGGACGTAGCGCGATGTACAGCAAGACAATGGCAGCCACCAAGCGGCCAGCCAGCCAGAAATTAATCGCCTTTTCCGGAC
>NZ_JBOFOO010000205.1:0-3225 GCF_051659485.1 Craterilacuibacter sp.
GCCGGCGGTAAATTCGACAGCAATAGCTACAAGATCTCCGGCGGCCTGCACGGCGTGGGTGTGTCTGTGGTCAACGCCCTGTCCGACTGGCTCAAGCTGAAAATCTGGCGCGACGGTAAAGTCCATGAAATGGAATTCCGCCACGGCGATGCGGTTGCCCCGCTGACCGTTACCGGCCACAGCAACCATCGCGGCACCGAAGTGCACTTCATGGCCTCGCCGGAAATCTTCGGCAAGGTCGAATTCCACTTCGACATTCTGGCCAAGCGCATCCGCGAACTGTCTTTCCTCAATGATGGCGTCGCCATCAACCTGATCGACAAGCGCAACGGCAAGGAAGAAAACTTCGCCTTTGCCGGCGGTGTGGCGGGCTTCGTACAGTATATGAACCGCAACAAAGCGGCCATGCATCCCAAGCCCTTCTTCGTCACCGGCGAAAAGGACGGCATGACCGTGGACGTGGCGATGCAGTGGAACGACTCCTATCAGGAATCGGTACAGTGCTTCACCAACAACATCCCGCAGCGTGACGGTGGCTCCCACCTCACCGCCTTGCGCCAGATGATGACGCGTACCCTCAACCAGTACATCGACGAACATGAAGTAGCCAAGAAAGCCAAGGTCGACACCACCGGCGACGACATGCGCGAAGGCCTGACCTGCGTGCTGTCGTGCAAGCTGCCCGACCCCAAGTTTTCCAGCCAGACCAAAGACAAGCTGGTCTCCAGCGAAATCGGCCCGGTCATCAATGAAGTAGTCGGCGAAGCGCTGCGCAACTTCCTGCAGGAAAACCCGAACGACGCCAAGATCATCTGCGGCAAGATCGTCGATGCCGCCCGTGCCCGCGATGCGGCACGCAAGGCGCGCGAGATCACCCGCCGCAAGGGCGTGCTCGACGGGCTGGGCCTGCCGGGCAAGCTGGCCGACTGTCAGGAAAAAAATCCGGCGCTGTCCGAACTGTATCTGGTCGAGGGTGACTCCGCCGGCGGCTCGGCCAAACAGGGTCGTGACCGCAAGTTCCAGGCCATCCTGCCGCTGAAGGGCAAGATCCTCAACGTCGAGCGTGCGCGCTTCGACAAGATGCTGGCCAGCCAGGAAGTCGCCACCCTGATTACCGCCCTCGGTTGCGGCATCGGCAAGGACGAGTACAACCCGGACAAGCTGCGCTACCACCGCATCATCATCATGACCGATGCCGACGTCGACGGTGCGCACATCCGTACCCTGCTGCTGACCTTCTTCTATCGCCAGACGCCGGAACTGGTGGAGCGCGGCCATATCTACATCGCCCAGCCGCCACTGTTCAAGGCCAAGCACGGCAAGCAGGAACGCTACCTCAAGGACGAATACGAACTTGACCAGTATCTGCTGCAACTGGCACTGGACAAGGCCGAGCTGATCCCGAGCGCCGGCGCCGAGCCGCTGACGGCCGAAGCCATGGGCATCGTTGCACGCCAGTTCCTGCTGGCCCGCGCCGTGATCGAACGCGAAAGCCGCGTCATCGACCCTCTGGTGCTGGAAGCCATGCTCAAGACCGCACCGCTGGGTCTGGAAAACGAGCACGAAGCCCTCGCTTCCCTCGCCGCCCTCAAGGCGCTGGTGCCGGCCGAAGAAATCGAGCTCGAGCTGCTGCGCGACGAAAAGAACGATGGCTACCTGATCAAGGTGATCCGCAAACTGCACGGCAACGTGATGGTGACGGTACTCGACCAGAACTTCCTCGAATCGTCCGACTACGCCGAGCTGAAGACCACGCGTGAAATGCTGAACGGCCTGATCGGCGAAGGCGCCGCCATGCGCCGCGGCGAAACCCTGCGTCCGGTTGCCAGCTATGGCGAAGCGCTGGACTGGCTGCTGGGCGAAGCACGCAAGGGCATGAGCATCCAGCGCTACAAGGGGCTGGGCGAAATGAACCCGGGCCAGCTGTGGGAAACCACCATGGACCCGACCGTGCGCCGCCTGCTCAAGGTACGCATCGAAGACGCCATGGGCGCCGACGACGTGTTTACCACCCTGATGGGCGACAACGTCGAACCGCGCCGCGCCTTCATCGAAAGCAACGCGCTGATCGCACGCAATATCGACATCTGATCAGACGGGGTGACGGTGGGTTAGGCCAAAGGCCATAACCCACCGGCGACCACCCGCCACACAGACCAAGGCCAGCCGGCAACGGCTGGCCTTTTTTGCATCTACCCCTGTCGGGCTGGTTTCAATGATCAGTATTTTTCGGCGTCCGCTACGCGGACATTTTTATCATGCCGCTTCCGCTGACCGAGCGCGGCAAGCGCAGCGGCGCGAGGGAATACGTACGGGCAAGGGGCTTGTGGCGACAAGCCCCTTGCATCCCAAACGCCCCCGAAGTCTCGTGAAACCCCGGCGTAAAAACGGCCGGCGAGGCGCTGGCCAACTCGCAATTCGCTAGCGTCGAATCGCTCGGACAAAGGCCAGCTTAAAACCTCGCCAGCCACTTTTACACCGGCGCGAGCCTGACGGGGATGGGCTGCTACCGTATGAGTGGCTTGCATCGCCAACAACCAGCACCAACACGCAGTCGGGACTTCACCCTTGTACCAGCTAAAAGAAACCCATTTTCCAGACCCGGTATTGGCCAACAAATCGGCAACGATCCACCGCTGTGTACAGCGCAGCAGGGAAGAATACGATGATGGCGGAGAAGACTTTGCTGCCAGCCTCAGCCGTCAGGATGCCACAGTGTGCAATATCGTCCGCGCCTGCAACGCCGCACTCGACATGGGCCAACACCGGATCCGCCGCGAGCGGTTGGGCATCCCGCAAAGCGCACGCGACGTGTTTGCCCTGCTGGCACAAGGCGGTTGGATAGCCACGGCACTGGCCGATTCGCTCAAGGAAATGGTCGGCTTTCGCAATATCGCGGTACACGACTACCAGAGCCTGCAGTTCCCCATCACCGTCGCCATCATCACCGGCCATCTGGACGAATTCCTGCACTACAGCCAGGCACTGCCGCTCAAGGAAGCCAGCACCAAGTAGGGCGGGTTAGGCGGCGCTGCCGCCGTAACCCGCCATGTACGGCTACACATCGCGGCTCTCGCTGAAAGCACGGAATAAGGCCGCTGGCAGCGGTGCTTGCAAACGCCACGTAATATTCATCGGCTTGCTGCCTGACCATTCTTCCAGTGTCACCGCTCCGCAAACGCGATACGGGCTTTGCTTGTTCTCGCGCACAAAAAGCTGGAAAGA
>NZ_JBOFOO010000206.1:0-9225 GCF_051659485.1 Craterilacuibacter sp.
GCCCAGAAGCCGTTGACGCCCATGGCCGGTATGATCCAGTCGGTCAGCCCCAGTACGATGCCCAGCCCCAGCCCCAGAATCCAGAACGATACGATGTGGATGAGCATGGGAATGGCTGTGAGTTTGTAGCCGCGCAAGGCGCCCGAGGCGATGGTTTGCGCCGCATCAGTCAGCTGATACACCGCAGCGAATAGCAACAGGGTCAGGCCGATAGCGATGACCTGCGGATCATTGGTGTACATGCGGATGATGGGTTCGCGCAATAACAGCACGACGACCATGGTGGCAAATGCCGCCACCAGTCCGATAACAAGGCCGACGCCGGAGACGAAGCGCGCCTGCAGGTAGTCGCCGGCACCGACCGCCTGGCCGACGCGTACGGTCAGCGCGACCGACAGGCTTTGCGGCAACATATAGATGATGCTGGTGAAGTTCAGTACCGCCTGATGGCTGGCAACCACCAGCGTGCCCAGTTTGGCGACGAGTAGGGCGATAAAGGAAAACAGGCTGACTTCGACGAAGAACGACAGGCCGATCGGGATACCCAGTTTGAGGAAGCCGGCGTAGCGTTTGAAATCGGGCCAGCTCATGCGTGCGGTCAGACCGTAGGACTGGAAGTGCTTGGCACGGGCGATATAGATAAAGAGTGCAATAGCGTTGAACCAGAACACGATAGCGGTGGCCCAGCCGCAACCGGCGCCACCCATTTTAGGCAGGCCGTACAGCCCGTGAATCAGCATGTAGTTGAGCGGGATATTCAGCGCCAGCGCGATCAGGCTGACCACCATGATGGGACGCGGCTGCCCCAGGCTGGACGCGTAGGCATGCAGGCTGCGGTGCATCAAGGCGGCCGGCATGCCGAGGGCAGCACCAGTGATGTAAAGCATGGTCATGTCTTCGACGTGCTCGGGCAACGATAGCCATAAGCGGAGTAGCGGTTGGATGGCCACCATGGCGATCATGCCCACTGCCCCGGCAAACAGGCCGAACCATATGCCCTGACGTCCGGTTTCACCGATAGCGTCATGTTTGCCCGAGCCGAACTGGTGTGACAGGATGGGGTTCAGTGCCGCCACAACGCCCATCAGGGTGACGTAGGCGGTAATGAAAATGCTGGAGCCCAGCGAGACGGCGGCCAGGTCGTCGGTGCTGACATTACCGGCCATGACGGTATCGACAAAACCGGTGGCAACCTGGGCGACTTGGGCAATCATCATGGGGAGTGCAAGATGAATCAGTGCGCGGGCTTCGCGGCGGATGGCGCCGTGCGGCGCACGGTTTAGTTCGAACAACATGGTAGTCCAGCAAGGCAAGGGGAAGCGCGCAATTGTAGCGCCAAACCCCTGCTTGTGTCCGGATGGCTGTCCTTGCTGTTAGCGTGCAGGCGTGGTTTTGCGTAGCTCGCAACTGATCACCAAGGCGCTGGCAAAACGGCTATTGATGGCTAGCGCGTCATCCAGCGAGACATTGTCTATCAGTAAAGAGGTGCCCTTGTGGCGGCTGGTATAGCCCAGTATCGCCGCGTGGGCGGCCAGATGGGCGAGTGTGGCATGGGTTTCGGGCTGGAGGGATCGCGCATGCAGCAGGCCGGTCAGGCCGGCGGCCGGCTTGACCTTCTTGATGGCTGGCGCATGAAAATCGGTGTAGTTATCTGTCTGGCAATCGTACATGGTTCTGTCCTTGTCGTGCGCGGGTCGCCTTATGCGTGCCCGGTCGCAGCCAGGCGTCGCTTTAGCAGGATTTGTATTGGCGCCCTGCAATTTGTCGATTAAATCGGCGCTGGGGTGTCATCCCCGTGTTCCTGATGCCTTGGCTTGTGTGGCATTCAAGAGGGTTTAGCGTAGAGTGTGGGTCGTGCCTTTGTCAAGTGAGGTGTGCGTGACCTCGTTTCGCGATATAATCCGCTTCATGTCTGTCGCGGCGTCCCGCGACCAAAACCAGAATTCGCTACCCCATTCAAATGATCCGCAAGTTAATCCGACGCGTGCTCGAACTGCCCGCAGAGTTGGGTGGCCGCCGTGCCAAGCCCAAAATCATTCCGTTTGCCATGCACGGAGTCCGGCGTGATGCACTCAGTCGCGGCGCTCAGCGTGTGACCTCTACCCTGCAAGAGGCCGGTTTTTCCGCCTATGTTGTCGGGGGGGCCGTGCGCGACCTGATGCTGGGCGTCTCGCCCAAAGACTTCGATGTGGCAACCAATGCCACACCGGAAGAGGTGCATCACCTGTTCCGGCGCTCGCGCATCATCGGCAAGCGTTTTCGCATTGTCCATGTGATGATGGGGCCGGAAACCATAGAGGTGACGACCTTTCGTGGCGGCAGCATAGGGCGCAAGAATGACTCGGGCCGTATCATGGCCGACAACTCCTATGGCTCGCAGGAAGAAGACGCCCATCGCCGCGACTTCACCGTCAACGCGCTGTTTTACAATCCGTCCGATGAGTCGATTGTCGACTTCCATCAGGGCATGCGCGATATCAAGGCTAAAAAGCTGGTGATGATAGGCCAGCCGGTGCTGCGTTATAAGGAAGACCCGGTACGCATGCTGCGCGCCGTGCGTCTGGCCGCCAAGCTGGGCTTTGATATCGACGAAAAAACCCGCAAGCCGATCGCTACTTATGCCGCTTTGCTCAAAGATGAGCCGGCGGCACGATTGTTTGACGAACTGCTCAAGCTCTTGCTGTCCGGCCATGCCTGGGATTGCCTGACCAAACTGCGTGACGAGGGCCTGGCCGGTGGCGCCTTCCCCTTGCTGGACGTGGTGATGGGCGAAGCCGCCGACGATGGTTTTGTCCGTTTGGCGCTGGATAGTACCGATGCGCGGGTGCGTGAAGACCGGCCGATTTCGGTGGGGTTTTTGCTGGCCACCCTGCTGTGGCGTCAGGTTGACCAGCGCTGGCAGGCTTTGCAGGCCGATGGCGAAAAACCGATTCCGGCGCTGATGCAGGCCATGGCCGATGTCGAGGCGACGCAGGATCACGATTTTGCCATTCCGCGCCGCTTTAGCGTCACCATGCGTGAAATCTGGATGCAGCAGCCGCGCTTTGATGCGCGTAGCGGCCAGCGTCCGTTCCGTTTTATGGAGCAGCCGCGTTTTCGCGCCGGCTTCGATTTTCTGGCGCTACGCGCCGCTGCCGGCGAAGTGCCGCAGTCGCTGGTGTCCTGGTGGGCCGACTTCCAGAAGGGCGACAATGAAGAGCGTCAGGCATTGATTGCTGCCGTCAAGGATGAAGACGGTGCTGCGCCCGCGCGCAAGCGCCGCCGTCGCCCGCGCAAGAAGCCGGCTGAGGGCGAATCCGCTTGACCCGCGCCTTTGTCGCACTGGGCAGCAATCTGGATGATCCTGCAGCCCAGTTGCAGCGGGCACTACTGGCTCTGGCCGCACTGCCGGGAACGCGTGTCGCTATCCATTCTTCTTTGTTTCGCACTACGCCGGTCGGCTTTATTGCCCAGCCTGATTTTATCAATGCGGTTGCCGAACTGGAAACCACGCTGGACGCCGATGATTTATTGCAGGCGCTGCTGGCGATAGAGCAGGCTTCGGGCCGGATGCGCTCTTTTCGCAATGCGCCGCGGGTGCTTGATCTGGATTTGCTGGTTTACGGCGACGAAGTCCGCCACAGCGAGGTGTTGACGCTGCCGCACCCGCGCATGCACGAGCGTGCTTTTGTATTGCAGCCTTTGGCCCAGATTGCACCCGATTATATGATCGGTGCGCATGGCACTGCGCGTGAGTTGGCTGCACGTTTGGGCTCAGCCGGCATTGAACGTTTGATAGAATAAATCCCTGCCCCGCGTTTTGGAGAGAGTGCATGAAGCCTTTGCGTTATGTGGTGATCGAAGGTCCTATTGGTGCCGGCAAGTCTACGCTGGCACGCCGCTTGGCCAAGCACTGGGAGGCGGATTTACTGGCCGAAATGCCGGAGGCCAATCCCTTTTTGCCGCGCTTTTATCGCGGCATGCCGCATCATGCGCTGTCTACCCAGTTGGCTTTTTTGTTGCAGCGAAGCAGTGCCGCCCGCGCCATGATAGAAGGCGACTTGCAGGGCCGGCCGGTTGTATCCGACTTTCTGTTCGAGAAGGATGCCCTGTTTGCCCGTACCAATCTGGATGCCGACGAGCTGGCACTATACCGCCAGCTGGCACCGCGCATCCTGCCCGAGCACCCGTCACCGGATCTGGTGATCTATCTGGAAGCTTCCGAAGACATCATGTTGTCGCGGGTGGCCGCGCGTGGCAGCGAGTATGAAGTCAACTTGCCGGATGCTTATCTTAGGCGCGTGCATGAGGCGTATCGTCATTTTTTCTATGAATATGATGCCGCGCCGCTCCTGACGGTGAATACCGACCACCTCAACTTGTTTGAGGGGGACGATGATTTTGAATTATTGTTGCGCTGCATTGGCGAGATGCGCGGGCAGCGTAGTTATTTCAACAAAAGCGCTTGATAGGGCCGGGTCACGAGCCGGGCTTGCGCGTTGTCCCAGTGATCCCAAGGAGACACAAGGCATGAAAGTAACAATCAATACCCTGAACAAGATGGCCGCCGAAGGCCGCAAGATATCCATGCTCACTTGCTATGACGCAAGTTTTGCGACCCTGCTGGAGGATGCCGGCGTCGATATCCTGCTGGTAGGCGATTCGCTGGGAATGGTGATTCAGGGCGGTGATTCGACCTTGCCGGTGACGCAAGAAGAGATGGAATACCACGTGCGCTGTGTTGCTCGTGGTGCCAAGCGTGCGCTGGTGCTGGGCGATATGACTTTCGGCAGTTATCAGCAAAGCCCCGAGCAGGCATTTGCCAATGCGTCGCGCCTGATTCAGGCCGGTGCGCATATGGTCAAGATCGAAGGTGGTGCCTATATGGCGCAAACCACGCGTTTTCTGGCTGAGCGCGGTATTCCGGTGTGTGCGCATATCGGCCTGACGCCGCAGTTCGTCAATGCTTTTGGCGGCTACCGCGTGCAGGGCAAGAGTGAAGACGACGCCCGCCGCATCATCAATGACGCCAAGGTGCTGGCTGACGCCGGTGCCAGCATGGTGTTGATGGAGTGCGTGCCGGCGGCACTGGCCCGCGAAATTACCGCCACCATCAGCGTACCGACTATCGGTATCGGTGCCGGTGTCGATGTCTCCGGCCAGGTGCTGGTGTCTTACGATGCGCTTGGGGTCTATCCGGGCAAGAAGGCGCGTTTTGTCAAAAATTTCATGGCTGATGCCCAGAGTATTCAGGGCGCGGTCGAAGCGTATGTAAAAGCGGTGCAGGACCAGAGTTTCCCCGCCGCCGAACACACCTTCTAAAGGTTGAATATGCAAATCATTCGTAGCGTTGCCGAACTGCGTGCCTGGCGCAAAGAAGCGGCTAGTGTGGCTTTTGTGCCCACCATGGGTAATCTGCACGCCGGCCATATCGCGCTGGTGACCGAGGCGCACCGTCATGCCCAGCGCGTGGTGGTCAGTATCTTCGTCAACCGCCTGCAGTTCGGTCAGGGGGAGGATTTTGATGCCTACCCGCGAACTTTCGACGGCGATTGCGCCAAGCTGGAGGCGGCGGGCGTCGATGTCCTGTTTTTCCCGACCGAATCCGAGCTGTATCCGCATGTGCGCCAGTCATTCAATGTCGAGCCGCCGCATTTGCAGGACGAGTTGTGCGGGGCTTTCCGTCCCGGTCATTTCCGTGGTGTAGCCACCGTCGTTACCAAGCTGT
Organism: Craterilacuibacter sp.; assembly: GCF_051659485.1. Lineage (NCBI taxonomy): Bacteria > Pseudomonadati > Pseudomonadota > Betaproteobacteria > Neisseriales > Neisseriaceae > Craterilacuibacter > Craterilacuibacter sp. The sequence continues at coordinate 5,708 of NZ_JBOFOO010000206.1, forward strand.
TTAATATTGTAGCGCCGGACTTTGCCTGCTTCGGCAAGAAGGACTATCAGCAGCTGGCGATTATCCGCGGCATGGTGGAAGACCTGAATAGCCCGGTGCAACTGGTAGCGGTGGATACCGGCCGTGCTGATGACGGCCTGGCGCTATCGTCGCGCAATGGCTATCTCAGTGCCGACGAGCGTGCCGAGGCGCCGCGCCTGTATCGTAACCTGACGCTGATCCGCGAAGCACTGGCCACTGGCGATAACGATTACGCCGCACTGGAAGCGCGTGCGCGCCATGACCTGGAAGTGCATGGCTGGTGTGTCGATTATGTCGAAGTGCGTCAGGCCTTGACGCTGGAAGTGGCACATGCCGGCGAGAAGAATCTGGTCGTACTGGTCGCCGCCCGTCTGGGCAAGACCCGTTTGATCGATAACGTCGAAGTCGTGCGCTAAGCCTGTCTATTTGCTAACCATGCCGGCTTGCCGTGTTTTTCCGGCAAGCCGGCATGGTTTTTCGTTCAAGAACGAGGGAAAACCACCATGCTTAGAAGCATGCTCAAATCCAAGTTGCACCGCGTGACTACCACCCATTCCGAACTGCATTACATCGGCTCCTGCGCGATTGATGAAGATCTGCTGCAAGCTGCCGATATTCTGGAATATGAAGAAGTCGAAATCTGGAATGTGACCAATGGCGAGCGTTTCGCCACCTATGCCATCCGCGCCGAGCGCGGCTCGGGCATTATCTCGGTCAACGGTTCGGCTGCACGCCGCGCCGCTCCAGGTGATTTGCTGATTATTGCGACCTTTGCGCAGATGGATGCGGCAGAAATCGCCGCCAACAAGCCGGCACAGGTATTTGTCGATGGGGATAACCGCATTACCGAAGTGAAATATGGTGCCACGCCGGTACAGGCCGCTTAAGTTCTGCTTGCTTTAGACGCTAAAAATCCCGCTTTGTGCGGGATTTTTAGCGTCCGGAAAGTGCCGCACGATTATTTGATTTCTACCTCTACGCGGCGGGATTCGCGATTGTCGGCCATGTCTGCCACGGTGTAGGCAGGTTCTTCCAGTACGATTCGATCGGCTTGAATACCGGCCTCCGTCAGTAGCTTCTGTACTGCTGTGGCGCGGTTTTTGGCCAGTTCGATATTGTGTGCCGGCTCGCCGGTTTTATCATGGTAACCACTGATGCTGATCTTGGCCGCAGGATGGTTTTTTGCATATTCGACGATGGCTGCCAGTTCATTCTTGCTGTTGGCGGGTGGAGCAAATACGTCGGTATCAAAGTAGACGCGAATAAGGGGTGGCTTGTCGGCAAGGGCGGGGAGCTCCATGGCGGTACTTGCTGCGGGGGCAGGGGCAGGGCTTACCGTTTTCTCCATGATTTTGGGGAGTTCGGGCGGGATGTCCGGTTGACTACAGCTACGGAATTGAAAGATGCTAAACAGGATGGCGGCAAGTCCGAGCAGCCATAGCCACCAGCGGCCAAAGCCGGATTTGGCTGCGACTGCCTCGATCTTGTGGCCGGCATCCGGGATGGCTTGGGCGACTGCCTTGGGGGCCGCTCCGATTAAAGAGCCCAAGCCCAGCACTGAGGCGATCGCTGCGGGTATCCGTCCGGACAAAAAGCTTTCTTGCCCTTTGAATAGGCTGCTCAAGGTACTTGCATCTATGGTGCCGCCACCGGCCTGATGCCTGATAAAACCGAGAACGAAGGGGGTTACCAGAGCCAGCAGCTTGCCCATGGCTGGCAGCTTGAAATTGCTTTCGCTGGAAAGAGAGGATGTCAGCGGGGCGAGTTTCTGACCAAACAGGGATGACAGTTGCTGCTGCCCCATGGCGGAGACTACGCCTATCTTGTCGGGTGTGAGCAAGGTGCCGACATCCTGCAGTAGTGGCAGGTTGGGGGCATTGATTAGCCCCAGTAGCTTGTTGGTTCCGCCGGCACTGGTGTTCTCCTTGATCAGGCTGGCAAGCAAGGCTGGAATGGCGGCACCCAGTGCGCTTTTGATGCCGGTGGCGGGCTCACCCAAATGTTGGGCTGCAAGTTCGGTGAAGGGGCCTGCCAAGCCCTGTTTTAGGGTGTCGAGCAAATTGGCGTTCATATTCAGTCTCCCGTGTCGGATGAGTGCTGGTATGTAAGCCAATATAAAACAATGGCTTAGTTACGTTACGTTAACTTAGCTCATCATTTTTTTCTTTTCAGGTTTTAACGCGATGTCGGCTGTTTTATTCAGGTGGGGCCGGGCATGAAACGACTTGCCGGCTTACAGACTGGGCAACTGTCCACCGTGGCTGGCAGGTGGCTGATCGCCCAGCCAGTGCAATAACTGGCGCTTAACTTCGGGGCTGCTCAGTAGTGCCATATGGCTGGTGTTGTAGGTAATCGCCTGCTTTTGGGGGGCAAACTGCAAGATGCGCGCCGGATCGGCGTGCTCGCCCAGCGCGCTGGCCAGCGGTACCAGACCATCACCCAGAATGGGCTCGCTCAGCGTGCCGCGTTTGCTTGCCGTGGTTGCCGCCACTGCATAACAGCTGACTCCGGCCGGCAGGGGGAGAATCTGCCTGTCGTCCGGTTTGCGCCGGAAACGGTCATGTCCGAGCCAGTCTTCATCCAGTACATGGCCGTATCTGAGATCGGTAATGCCGGCGCTGCGTAGCTGGCCGATTTTGGCGAGCGGCGCGGTATAGCTGCTACTGCCCAGAATGACATCGATCCAGTTGCCGGCGCGCTCCAGCGGTGCGCCGTGGTGTGGTGTGCCCAAAAATACGATTTTTTGCAGCTGCTGCGGCCATGCCATACCCTCCTTGCGTGCGTAATGGACGGCGCTGCGTATCAGTAAGCCGCCCATACTGTGTGCGACGACCGAGAGCTCGGTCACGGTCACGGGCCAGTTGCTGAGTGTGTTTTCCAGTTGTTCGGCCAGTTCATGCCCATTTTGCGAGACGTGCAGGCCAGTGTTGTAGCGCAGGTAGAGTGGGGTATAGCCCAGCGCCTCGGCCAGATCGGTACCAAAATCGGCTGCCTGTCCTGATTTCACATCGCTTGCGCGCCATTGCTGGTCGTTCATGCACAGGCCGTGTATCAGTAACAACAGCTTGCCGTTGGTGCTAGCTACGGTGGACAAATCAAGGTCTGCATCATGCAGGCGCAGGCGCATGGGGATGGCAAACGGGCTGGCGTTGGCTTTGAGTTTGTCTCCCATTACACCGTTCAGTGCGGCCAGCAGCGCCAGGCGCTGGGGGCTATCCTCTTTGGCATGTTCAGCTGCGACAAACAGCGACTCCAGCCGGCTTAGCGCTAAATGCGCCCCCTTGTCTACCAGTTGGGTGACGCCGCGCACGCTACGGTAAACCAGTCCGGTGATGCCGCCGGTTTGGTCGTGCCGTTTACCGCCGCGCACGCCCAGCGTATTCCATATCGACTGATGGACGCCCTCGATGATATGGCTGGTGTGGGTGACGGCCAGTGTCGCCAACTGGGTCAGTCCGCGGATATCGCTGCTGCGCAGGTGTCGCTGGGGCTTGGTG
>NZ_JBOFOO010000207.1:0-10326 GCF_051659485.1 Craterilacuibacter sp.
CGTCATGGCAGACTTGCACGGGCAAGTGACAAATACTTACCGCTATTGCAAGTAAATTATTTTCGTCAATATACACAATGTACGCTATGTGACATTTGATAAGCATCAACATCAACTGATAAAACACGTAAACTTGCTATTTGAGCAGGAAAAGCCAAGAAAAAAGCCCGTGGCTAGAATACGCCGATGCCAATTTAATCATAATTCTATTGTCATTACCAGTGGCGCTACAGTTTATCACCCGCATCCATTACAACTCACATGCCAAAATACTACAAACTATTAAATGAACACGTAATACAGTGCACAACTAGACAAATCTCCTCAAACTCAGCAACGCTGTCGGCTCTTCCTTAGCGCCACTGGGCATCAATAGCCCTATCACCACCCCTCCGCGAATTCGTATCTTCTCTGTTTCAAACATCAACAATTTCGAGCAAACAGCGGCAACCTGAAAAGCAAGACGCAAAAAAGCCGGCTCGTTTGAGCCGGCTTTTTTCGTGTAGCGAGACCTGAAAATCAGGCTTCGGCAACCACGCACAGCTTGATGCTGGCAACAGCATCGTGGTGCAGCGCGATTTCCATGTCGTATTCGCCGGTGGTCTTCAACTGACCGTCTGGCAGACGCACTTCGGAACGCTTCACTTCGATACCGGTCGCCGTGATCGCTTCAGCGATGTCGGTGCTGGTAACCGAACCGAACAGACGGCCATCAATACCGGCCTTCTGGGCGATAGTGATGGTAGCGCCTTCCAGCTTGGCAGCGCGAACCTTGGCATCAGCCAGGATCTCGGCTTGCTTGGCTTCCAGTTCTACGCGGCGGGCTTCAAAAGCTGCCAGGTTGGCGGCGTTTGCACGCTTGGCCTTGCCTTGTGGAATCAGGAAGTTGCGAGCGTAACCGCCTTTAACTTCAACAACATCACCCAGTTGACCCAGGTTAGCTACTTTCTCGAGGAGAATGATCTGCATTGTTTAATCCTTTCTTCTCGGTTTAGTGCTGGTCGGTGTAAGGCAGGAACGCCAGGAAACGAGCGCGCTTGACAGCGGTCGTCAGCTGACGCTGATAACGCGCCTTGGTGCCGGTGATGCGGGCCGGGATGATCTTGCCGTTTTCAGCAATGAAATCCTTCAGCAGGTCGGTGGATTTGTAATCGACATGCTTGATGCCTTCTGCCGTAAAGCGGCAGAACTTCTTGCGCTTGAAAAGTTGACGAGCCATTTTATTAACCTTTTACAAATTCTGCGGATTCGATGTGCAGTACCAACCGGGGGTTGCGCAAGCTGCGCTGACAGAGAAAACCGGTAACGGCCAACTGCTGCCCGGCGACGCGTCCGGCAAATGCCCGGCAAGCTTCGCCCACCATGACGGACTGAATTTCACAGATCACGTCTCGCTCGGCACCCGCTTCGGTCTGTCTTGATTGATGCCTGAGCCACATTCCCAGTACCGGCACGCCGGCGGGGGTGTATCTCAAGACATCTTCGCGTTCAACCGTCGCGGTCAGTACTAGTCTGTTCTGCAAGGTGTTACCTGAAATCAGGCAGCAACCTCGGCTTCAGCAGCCGGCTGGGTTTCCAGCAGGCTCTTGGCCTTTTCATCCTTCATCATCGGGGACGCTTCGGTGATCGCGCTGTCCATTTTGATAGTCAGGTGACGCAGAACGGCATCGTTGAATTTGAAGGCATGTTCGATTTCAGCCAGGGTTTCCACTTTGCACTCTACGTTCATCAGAACGTAGTGAGCTTTGTGAACCTTCTGGATAGGGTAAGCCAGTTGACGACGACCCCAGTCTTCCAGACGGTGGATCAGGCCTTCGGCGCCCAGGACCATGCCCTTGTAGCGTTCGATCATGGCCGGAACCTGTTCGCTCTGGTCCGGGTGGACGATGAACACGATTTCGTAATGACGCATGTAAACTCCTTGTGGCTGTGAAGCCTTTTGCCATGCGATAGCAAAAGGCAAGGGTTAAAGCCGGCGGATTGTACGCACATTTGCCGGCGATGGCAATTGCACGCCCGCCGTGCTGTCCATCAAACTACAACTTCAAAACCGGCATCGGCGATGGCATCGATGACTTCTTCGCGCGAAGGCAGCGAGCCGTCGTACTCGACTTCGACCCGGCCACTGGCCAGATCCACCATCACGCCGTGCACCCCATCGAGCGCCTCGACCGCGCGGGTCACGCCCGCGACACAACCGCCGCAACTCATGCCGGCAACCTGCAGTATCAGTTTTTGCATGACCCTCTCCTTCGCTTATTTGGCCTTCAGCACGCGCTGACGGCGACTTTCGGACAAAACCATACCGGAGGACACCGACACGTTCAGGCTTTCAACGGTGCCAAACATCGGAATGGACACCAGCACATCACACAGGTCGCGTGTCAGGCGGCGCATGCCTTCGCCCTCGTTGCCCATCACCCAGGCCAAAGGGCCGGAGGCATCAAAGTGGTACAGATCGGTTTCGGTTTCCATGGTGGTGCCGGCGATCCATACGCCCATGTCTTTCAGGTCGCGCAAGGTGCGCGCCAGATTGGTCACGGTAATATAGGGCACGACTTCGGCCGCACCACAGGCGACCTTACTGACGGTGGCATTGATGCCGGCCGAACGGTCTTTGGGGGCGATCACTGCATGCACGCCCATGGCGTCCGCCACGCGCAGGCAGGCGCCCAGATTATGCGGGTCGGTCACGCCGTCCAGCACCAGCAACAATGGCGGCTCGGACAGGTTTTCCAGCACATCGTCCAGATCGACATAATTGCGGCTGGCGTCGATCACGGCGGCCACACCCTGATGGCGGGCATTGCCGGTCATGCTGTCCATGCGCGCCTTGTCGACGATGTGAAGCTTGATGCTTTCACTCGCGGCCTTGTCCAGCACATCTTTGGTGCGCGCATCCTGACGCCCGCCGGCCAGATAGATTTCGATCAGGCTTTTCGGGTTTTGCCACAGGCGGGCATTCACCGCGTGAAAGCCGTGTATAAGTTTGCGGTTGCTCACCTGATGTCACTCCCTAAAAAACGGCGCATTCTACTCCGGAGCGCACCCTAACCGCCACGGCATGACGCGAAAAAAATGCGGGCAACTCGCTCGCGGGCAAGGGGCGGCTATAGTAATAACCCTGCAGTATATGGCAGCTGTTTTCGGCCAGAAAAGTACCCTGCGCCGCCGTTTCCACCCCCTCGGCGATCACGGTATAACGCAGTTTACGGGCCATCGCGATAATGGCCTGGGTAATGGCGGCACTATTATCGTCCCCCGGCAAGCCCTCGACAAAGGAGCGGTCTATCTTCAGGCAATCCAGCGGGAAGCGTGTAAGCATGGACAAGGAAGAATAGCCGGTACCAAAGTCATCCAGCGACAGGGTCACCCCCAGTGCCTTGAGCTGATTCAGGATCAGCACGGCTTCTTCCGGCTTTTGCATCAGCATGCTTTCGGTAATTTCCAGCTCCAGCCTTTCGGCATCGATGCCGGCCCCTTCCAGCGCCCTGTCGACTTCGATGGCCAGATCCTGCTGTTCGAACTGGCGGGCCGATAAATTGACGGCGACGCGTGGCACTGCCAGCCCTTCCTGATCCCATTGCGCAAGCTGGCGGCAGGCTTCACGCAACACCCAGGCGCCGATAGGCTTGATCAGGCCACTTTCTTCGGCCAGCGGAATAAACCGCACCGGCGACACCAGCCCCAACTGCGGGTGACGCCAGCGTATCAGCGTTTCGACGCCGACGACCTGCAAGCTGCGGGCATCAACCTGCGGCTGGTAGTGCAGCTCGAACTCATTCTTTTCCAGCGCCTGACGCAGGGCATTTTCCAGCAACAGGCGCTCCACCGACTGCGTATTCATCGCGGCATCGAAAAACTGCCAGGTATTCTTGCCTCTTTCCTTGGCGCGATACATGGCCACATCGGCATTTTTCAGCAAGGTACGCGCATCGGTGCCGTCATGCGGATACAGGCTGATGCCGATACTGCCGGTGACAAACAGCTCCTGCCCTTCAAGAAACAGGGGGCCGGCCAGCTCGGCCAGTACTTCATCGGCGATGCGGCATAGCTGTTCATGGTCTTGGTAATCCTCCACGACCAGGGTGAACTCGTCGCCGCCCAGACGCGCCACCATGCCGTAACGGCCGGAGACGCGGGTGAGGCGGGTAGCGATCTCGCACAACATGCCATCGCCGGCCTGATGACCGAAGGAGTCATTAATCAGCTTGAAGCGGTCCAGATCGATAAACATCAGCGCCAGCTGAAAACCATCGTCCGCACCGCCGCCCAGCGCATTATCCAGATGGCCGATCAGATGCGAGCGGTTGGGCAGGCTGGTCAGCGGATCGTGATTAGCCAAAAAGTGCAGCCTCTCCTCGGCCTGCTTGCGCCCGGTGATATCGGAAAAGACGCCAACATAGTTGGCGATATCGCCGTTCACATCGCGTACCGCCGAGATGGTCAGCTCGGCCGGATACCACTCTTCATTCTTGCGTCTGTCGTACATCTCGCCATCCCAGTGACCGCTACGGGACAACTCTTCAAGCAGATTTCCCGAGCCGTCGACATTACGGAACATGCGCGATACACGGCCGGTAGCCTCCTCGTAGCGGTAGCCGGTAATGCGGGTAAAAGCGGCATTCACAGTCACGATGCGCCCCAGCGCGTCGGTAATCATGATGCCCTCGGCCGAGTTCTCGAACACCTTGGCCGCGAGGCGCAATTCGGTCTGCGCCGTCACCCGGTCGGAGACATTGATGCAGACACCGATAAATGCCTGCTGCCCCTGATAGTCGATCAGGCGGCTGTGGATCTCGACATCGACCGCAGAACCATCACGGTGACGCAAACGGCAGGAAAAGCGCGTCACTTCGAGCTTTTTCTCCTGACGCAGGCGGATTTGCTGGTTGATGCGTTCGACCTCGTCCGCCATCAGCACCATCGTCAGCGGCTGCCCCAGCAGATCGTCCACCTGATAGCCGCCAAGTTCGGCCAGCGTCGGGTTCAAATAAACGATCATGCCATTTTGCTGGATAAAGATGCCGACCAGAGACTGCTCCACCACCGCGCGGTACTTCTCCATCATCTCGGCCCGCTGCCGCTCTTCATGCTTGATCGGGGTGATATCGGATGCAATGGTGCCGATACCGGACGGATGCCCGGCACTATCGAACAAAGGGAATAGGGTCGCGAGGAAAGTATGCGGCTCATTGCCTATCTGCAACACCTCTTCCTGCTGGCGCGCTTCCAGACACGCCAGCACCTGCCCGCCCATGGCATCCAGCTTGCCTGCCAGCACCGGCGGCAAAAAATCGGCCGGACGAAAACCGATCACGCTGGACTGCGGCACACCCAGCAGCTGGGCGCATGCCTTGTTGGCCAATAGATAGCGCCCATCCATGCCCTTGATCGCCATGACATTAGGGCTCTGATCGATCAGCGCCTCGAAGCGTGCATAACTGTCACGCAGCGCCTTATCCTTGCTGCGCTGCCCTTCAATGGCGATAGCCAGTGCCAGACTGGCACCGGCGCTCAGCATATTGACCGCTTCACAGTACAACTGCTGTTCAATACCGGGCGGCACCGCCCCGCCCAGATGCGCCAGCAAGCCGCCCAGAGCGCCCAGCACCAGCGGCCCGGCCATGCCGAAACGGGCCGCCGCCCACAAGTACAGCGGAAGATACAAGAGCTCCAGCGGCAACATCTGCTGCGCGTGCAGTTCGGTATGCCATGCCCCCCACAGCAAGCACTGCACCGCCACGATCAGCGCCAGCTCCAGCCAGGCCCGCGGCGCAGGACGGGTCTGGCGGGCAGCAGCCACCATCAGCAGCAGCGCAAGCGCCCCCTGTAACCACGGCAACAACAAAGCCGACGGCAAAACAGCGCCGTCGCGTGCCTCAAACCAGATAAAAGGCAACATGCACAACAGCCCCGGCAGCAGGGCCAGGCGCAGGATCAGTACGATCAGCGCAAAACCGCTATCCAGGGCTTGCGCCAGACGCGGCCCGAGCAGGCACAAACCCGCCCCCCCCAGCAATAGCGAGGCCGGCAGCGGCGATGCGCCTGCCGGCAATAGCGAAGCCACCCCCAGCAGGGCCAGCCCCCAGGGCAGCATGCGTTGCCATGGTTTGTCCGCAAGCAGACGCCCCGCCAACGCTTGCCGCGTCATCCACCAAGCCAAGACACTCAAAATCCAGAACACCGGCACCCCCGCCGACATTGCCAACGGCAAAACGCCCACCAAACCCGCCAGTGGCATCCAGCCCCAACCACTCTCCTTGCCCACACGCTCCCCCTTCGTTTTAGCCTGTTGCCTACGCCGGGCGAGATCTGTGCCTCGCATCCAATGGGCGTATCCGGCATATAATAACGGCTTACCCCCGAATGTATAGCGCGATGTCATTAATGAACCCACTTAGCCTGCCCGCCAGCGGCCAGAAAACACGCTTGGCCACCTTGCCGCAAAGCGCCGACTCGGCCTGGATCGCCGCTCAAGCGGGCTTAGGTTCATGCCTGCTGGTGCTTAGCCCGTCGGCACAAGCGGCACAGCGACTGAAAACCGAGATCGCGTTTTTTGCGCCGCAATTGCGCGTCGCATTACTGCCGGATTGGGAGACGCTGCCGTATGACCACTTTTCACCACATGCCGATCTGGTGTCCGAGCGGCTGGCGACACTGTGGCAAATCCGCCAGCAGGCCTGCGATGTCGTGATCGCACCGGTGGCGACCGCCATGGTGAGGCTGGCCCCCCCGTCCTTTCTGGCGGCGCATACCTTCTTTTTAAAGAACGGACAAAAGCTGGACGGCGAAGCCTTGCGCAGCGACCTGGTGTGCGGCGGTTACCAGCATGTGTCGCAGGTGATGGCGCCGGGCGAATTCTCGATACGCGGCGGGCTGATCGACCTCTATCCGATGGGCTCGGGGCTGCCGCTGCGCATCGACCTGTTCGGCGACGAGATCGAAAGCATCAAGACGTTCGATCCGGATACCCAGCGCACGCTCTACCCCATGCCCGAAGTCCATATGCTGCCGGCGCGCGAATACCCCAGCGACACTAACGGCGTCACCGCTTTTCGCCAGCACTGGCGCGAGCGCATGGAGGGCGACCCCAGCCGCAGCCGCATCTATCGCGACGTTTCGGCCGGCGTCTGGCCCGCCGGCATCGAGTACTACCTGCCGCTGTTTTTTAGCGAAACCGCCACCCTATTCGACTATTTCAGCGCCCCCCCGCTGACCCTGCTGCTGGGCGACGTACAGGCCGAAGCCGACAATGTGTGGCGCGACATCGAAGCGCGTTACCAGATGGGCAAGAGCGATCCCGAACGCCCGATCCTGCCCCCCGCCGACGTCTTTCTGCGCCCCGATGTCCTGATGGGGCAGATCAAGACGCTGGCCCGCTTTGAAACCGGTAGTGGCGAGACGCCGGCGCTGCCGGTGCTGCCCCTGCCGCCACTGGCGGTCGAGCGCCGCGCCGATGCCCCGCTGCAAAAGCTGGCCGCATTTATCACCGCCACGGCTTCCCGGGTCCTGATTCTGGCCGAGAGCCTGGGCCGGCGCGAAACCCTGCTGCAATTTCTGGCCGACAACGGCATCCAGCCTAAAGCCGTCGATGACTGGGCCGCCTTCATCGGCGGCAAGGACAAGCTGGCAATCGGCGTCGGCCCCCTGTGGGCCGGCTTTGCCCTCTCCTCCCCGGCCATCGCGGTCATTACCGAGTCCGAGCTGTATCAGCATGTCAGCCGCAGCCATAGCCGGCGCAAGCGTGCCGGCAGCACCGATGCCATGCTGCGCGATCTGGCCGAAGTCCGGATCGGCGACCCGGTGGTGCACGAAGCCCACGGCATCGGCCGCTATATGGGGCTCATCAATCTGGATCTGGGGGCCGGCGAAACCGAGCTGATGCAACTGGAGTACGCCGATGGCGCACTGCTTTATGTCCCGGTCTCGCAACTGGCGCTGATTTCGCGCTATGCCGGCAAAGCCAGCGACGAAGTGATGCTGCACAAGCTGGGCAATCCGGCCTGGGACAAGGCGAAGAAAAAGGCCGCCGAGAAAGCACGCGACACCGCCGCCGAACTCTTGAACCTGTACGCACAGCGCGCCGCCCGCGAAGGCCACGCCTTCACCATGAGCCACCACGACTACGACGCCTTTGCCGCCGGCTTCGGCTTCGAAGAGACGCCGGATCAGGCCGATGCCATCACGGCGGTGATCGCCGACATGACCTCGGGCAAGCCGATGGACAGGCTGGTATGCGGCGATGTCGGTTTCGGCAAGACCGAAGTCGCACTCCGGGCCGCCTTTGTCGCGGTGCTGGGCGGCAAGCAGGTGGCGGTACTGGTGCCCACCACCTTGCTGGCCGAGCAGCATGCACAAAGTTTTGCCGACCGCTTTGCCGACTGGCCGGTGAAAATCGCCGCCCTGTCGCGCTTCAATAGCAGCAAGGAGACCAAGGCGGCACTGGCCGGCATTGCCGACGGTTCGGTCGATATCGTGATCGGCACCCACAAGCTGGTGCAGCCGGATGTGGTGTTCAAGAATCTGGGGCTGGTCATCATCGACGAGGAGCACCGCTTCGGCGTGCGCCAGAAGGAACAGCTCAAGCGCCTGCGTGCCAACGTCGATGTGCTGACCATGACCGCCACCCCTATCCCGCGCACGCTATCGATGGCGATCGAGGGCCTGCGCGACTTCTCGGTGATTGCCACCGCACCGAGCCGCCGGCTGTCGGTCAAGACCTTCGTCAGCCCGACACGCAACGGCGTGATCCGCGAAGCGGTGCTGCGCGAACTCAAGCGCGGCGGCCAGGTGTTCTTCCTGCATAACGAGGTCGACACCATAGAAAACATGCGCCAGAAGCTGACCGAGCTGGTGCCCGAGGCGCGGATTGCCGTGGCGCACGGCCAGCTGGCCGAACGCGAGCTGGAACAGGTGATGCGCGACTTTATGCAGCAGCGCAGCAATGTGCTGCTGTGCTCGACCATTATCGAGACCGGCATCGACATTCCCAACGCCAACACCATCCTGATCAACCGCGCCGACCGCTTCGGCCTCGCGCAATTGCACCAGTTGCGCGGCCGCGTCGGGCGCAGCCATCATCAGGCCTACGCCTATCTGCTCACCCCCGACGGCATGACGCGCGACGCACAAAAGCGCCTCGAAGCGATCCAGCTCTCCGGCGAGCTGGGCGCCGGCTTCTATCTGGCCATGCACGATCTGGAAATACGCGGCGCCGGCGAAGTGCTGGGCGAAGGCCAGTCCGGCGAAATGCAGGAAGTGGGCTTCGGTCTTTTTACCGAGATGCTCAAACAGGCGGTGCGCGAGCTGAAAAAAGGACGCGAACCGGATCTGGACGCCCCCTTGGGCGTCACCACCGAAATCAACCTCTACAGCCCGGCGCTGCTGCCCGATGCCTACTGCCCCGGCGTGCACGAGCGGCTGGTGATCTACAAGCGTCTGGCCAGCTGCGACAGCAGCGACGAGATCGATGCCATCCACGAAGAGCTGATCGACCGCTTCGGCCTGCCGCCGCAGCCGGTCAAGACCCTGATCGAAAGCCACCTGCTGCGCCTGTTGGCGCGCCCGCTGGGGGTAGCCAAGCTGGAAGCCAGCGACAGCATGATCCAGCTCTCTTTCGTCAAGAAGCCCGATATCGACCCGATGAAAATCATCGCGCTGATGCAAAGCGGCAAGGGCTACAAGATGGCGGGGCCGGACAAGCTCAGGCTAGACATCAAGCTGGCCGATGTCGGAGGGCGTACTCATAAAATCCGTGAAATATTGAAAGCATTGCAATGAAAAACAAGGGATCAGGCGGACTGGTGTACTCCACCGAACACGGCACCATGTGCCCGCTCTGCCGCCAGCCACAAACAGAATGCGTGTGCCGCAACGAGGCCCCCAAGGGCGACGGTGTGGTACGCATACGGCGCGAAGTGCGCCGTGGCAAGGAAGTTACCGCCATTTCAGGCGTGCCGCTGCCGGCGGCAGCACTCGCCGCCTTCGCCAAGGGCCTGCGCACCGCTTGCGGTGCCGGCGGCACGGTCAAGGATGGCGTGATCGAGATTCAGGGTAATCATCTGGATACCGTACAGCCGCTGCTGGCGGCACAAGGCTGGGTCGTGAAGCGTGCCGGCGGCTGAGCATGCAAACCCAAGCCCGCTATCCACACGCACCGCAATCTCGCAACGCCCTGGCCGACACCGGCCTGATCGACGGCTTTGGCCGGCGCATCGACTACCTGCGCGTCTCGGTGACCGACCGCTGCGATTTGCGCTGCAGCTATTGCCTGCCCGAAGGCTACAAGGGCTTTGAAGAGCCGGCACACTGGCTCAGCCACAC
>NZ_JBOFOO010000208.1:0-2200 GCF_051659485.1 Craterilacuibacter sp.
GCACGATGCATCAAATGCAGCGTGCTATTTGTTTTGTCAGGCTTAATGGCATTCGTGCATTCCCCGTCTAAGCTTGTTGGATAAGGGCTCGCATGTAAGGGTGGGGTTATGACGTATCGTATTCATCTTACCGGTGCAGCGGAACAGGGCGTATGGATGGGTTTTCGCCGCTTGGCGCTGGTGTGCGAAGGTGGTGGTCAGCGCGGTATTTTTACAGCAGGTGTGCTGGACGCCTTTTTGGCCGAAGGGTTTTTTCCGTTCCAGCTCATGATAGGCACGTCGGCCGGTGCGCAGAATCTTTCCGCTTACGCTTGCGGACAACTGGGCTATGCGCGCCATGTTATCCGCCGTTACAGTACCCGCAAGGAATTTTATAACCCGTTGCGCTTTATGCGTGGCGGTCATCTGATAGATCTGGACTGGTTTTTGGATACGGCAGCGCGTGAGTACCCGCTGGATCTGGAGCGTGCCATGCTGCGTCTGGCGGGGCGCGAGCTTTATATGTGCGCCAGCCGCAGTGATACTTTGGTGACGGATTTTTTGCGGGTAGACCGGCATGGCTGGCTGCCATCAATCAAGGCATCCAGTGCTGTGCCCATGTTTTACCGTGGTGGCGTGACGCTGGGCGGGGTGTGCTACTGGGATGGCGGCGTGAGCGATGCTTTACCTGTCAAGGCTGCGCATGAGCGGGGGGCTGATTTGATCGTCGTGGTGCGTACGCTGCCGGTGGGGCATACCGAATCGGCACCGCGTCCGGTTGTGCATTTGCCGCAAGGCGGGCGCTTGCGGGCGGCCGCCGAAGTGGTGAACCGGCATAAGGCTGCTTATCGCGAGGCTCAGGCCTTTATCGAGTCGCCACCGGCCGGCGTGAGGGTGATGGAGCTTGCGCCCTTGCAGGCGCTAAGAAGTCATGCGCTGGGTAGCTCTCTTGCCGCCATGGAGCAGGATTATGCGACCGGGCGCGCCTGCGGCCGGCAGTTTATGGCACGCTATGCCTGGCGTTTATGCCAGAAAGAGGCCGACACACGGATAGTGAGCGCTTAGCTTAGCAATAGTGCGCTGGCAAAAACCAGTAGCATGGCCAGTGCACAACCCAGTTTGGCGACGGTGCCCAGCAAGAGCCCGATAAAAGTAGCCAGTCCGGCTTTCCCGGCTTGGAATGCATCACGTCTTGCGATGTATTCGCCGATGGCCGCACCCAGTAGCGGGCCGATAATCAGCCCGGCGATGCCCAGAAACAAGCCGAAGATGCTGCCCCAGAATGCCCCCCACAGCGCCTGATGGCTGGCACCACCGGCTTTTGCGCCCAGAATGCCTGCGATAAAGTCGGCAAGCATGCCGGCAGCCGTGAGTATGCCCAGCAGGGTGAGGGGCAGCCAGCCTATGTGCTGAAAATCGCCCAGCCAAGCTGCCAGCAGCATGCCGCCAAACATCAGCGGCAAGCCGGGCAGGGCGGGTAGAACCACGCCGGCAGCTCCTGCCAATATCAGCAGGGTAGCGGCCAGATAGCCAATGAGTGACAGATCCACGGGAGTCCGTTCTTGTAGGTATTGTTCCTTGGCGGCGGGTGTTTATCTTGAGCCGCCGTGAGCATCATATTTGCCGGGTATATTCGGCCAGCAAGCTCTGTTGCACGCTATGTGTTTTACCGCGGCCGGTTTTTTTGCGGTAACTGCCGTCCGACTGCATTTCCCAGGCATTGAAATTGTCGGTGAGGTTCATGCGTAACGCCTCCTTGATCACCCGGCGCTTGAGTGCCGGATCGATAATGGGGACGCAGGACTCGATGCGGCGGAAGAAGTTGCGCCCCATCCAGTCGGCACTGGCGATATATACGTTTTCAATCTTGTCGTTGTAGAAGTAGAACACGCGTGGATGTTCCAGAAAACGCCCGACAATAGAGCGTACGCTGATATTTTCCGACAGCCCTTCTACGCCGGGGCGCAAGGCGCAGACGCCGCGTATCAGTAGCTGGATTTTGACACCGGCCTGGCTGGCACGATACAGCGCATGGATCACCTGCGGCTCCAGCAGGGCATTCATTTTGGCGATGATGCTTGCCGGGCGGCCTGCCTTGGCATTGTCGGTTTCACGGGTGATTGCCAGCATGATCATGGAATGCAGGGTGAACGGGCTTTGTGCCAGTAATTTTAACTTGCTGGCGCGACCCAGTCCGGTGATCTGGACAAAGATATCGTTA
>NZ_JBOFOO010000209.1:0-4853 GCF_051659485.1 Craterilacuibacter sp.
GACGTGGTGGTGGCCTGCGCCGGCACCGCGCTGACGGTCGAGGCCCTGTCGGCAGAGGGCGACTATCTGGGCGGGCTGATCCTGCCCGGGCAGCAACTGATGCGCCACAGCCTCGCACGCGGTACGGCACAGCTGGACCGGCCCGTCGGTGAGTGCCAGCATTTTCCGCAGGGGACCGAAGACGCCATTGCCAGCGGCATTGTGGATGCGCAAGCCGGTGCGATCGAGCGCATGCGCGCACGCTTGCAGGCGCATACCGGCCGCAGCGGTGCGACGGTATTGCTGACGGGGGGTGATGCCGCCTATTTGCTGCCTCACCTCGCCGCGCCGGTACGTATCGTGGATAATCTGGTGATTCTTGGACTTCTCAGCGTGGCGAACTCGGCATGAAGTGGATTTTTGCAGCGGTAGTGGTACTTAATCTGTTGCTAGCTGGGCTGATCGCCCTGCAGCAGACGCCTCAGGATGATTTCCGCTCGCGCGAAGCCAGCCCGCAGCTCATCAGCCTGCTGCCGGAAAATGCCTTTTCAAGCATCGCGGCTAGCGCGCCCGTTGCCAGCGCACCATTAACCCCGATCGCGGCAAGTATGCCGGCGACGATGCCGCCGGCTGCTGTCGTTGCGGCGGCCGTGACCGCCAGTGCGCCTGCTGCCTTGCTAGCCAAGGCGGCCAAGGTGCCGGAGGCCAAAGTCGTGGAAGCCAAGCTGTGCTATCGCTGGGGCGAGTTGACCGATAGCCAGTTGGCCCGTGCCCGTGGTGGCGTGGCGACGCTGCGCCTGCCGGCGGCACAGATCTCGGATAGCGTGCGTGAAGAGAAGCAGGCGGGTGGCAAGGCCTGGGTCTATTATCCGCCGCTTGCGACCCAGTCGGAGACGCAAACCCTGATCGCCGAACTCAAGGCCAAAGGTCTGGATAGTTATATCGTGCGCAATGAGGGGCCGTACCGCGGTTATCTATCGCTGGGCCTGTTTGCCAAGGAAGCCGGTGCCCAAGCACTGGTCAAACGTTTGAAGAGCTTGGGCTTTGATCAGGCGCAGATCGATGCGCGTGGCCAGCGCAGCAATAAAACCACAATAAGCTTGCGTGCGCTGACCTCGGCACAAGCCGATAAACTCAAAGCCGTACAGCAGCGGCTATTGCCCGGCATCGCTGTCCAGCCATTTAGCTGTAACTGAAGCATTCCGGCCGGGGGTGTCTTGCTCCCGGCTGCGGCCTTTCCTGCGTGCTGCCTCCCGTTCGTCGTTCCCTCCCCTTCCCGTAATATGTATGTCATTTTTTCTTGATCCTGCTGTCACACGCAGGACTTATCGTTGTTGCTATCGGCCGGTTTCGCGGCAGAATCTAATGGAGTCCTTCATGAGCGACAGCTACAAGATCAAGCATCACGGCGTGGAAGAATGCAGTAACACGTCGGACAATTCCGCATTTTCTGCCGTGCTGGATGCCCGTTTTTCACGCCGCAGTGTGCTGCAAGCGGGGGGGGCCGCCGGCGTAGCCGGTTTGAGCGCGGGTTTGTTGCCGGCTTTGGTTCAGGCCGCACCCTTGTCGGCGAAACCGGCGGTATTGGGCTTTGCGCCAGTGCCGTTCTCGGTCGAGGACAGGGTCGTGGTGCCGCAGGGCTATGCGGCCGATGTGCTGTATGCATGGGGTGACCCGGTCGGAATCAAGGGCATGAGCCCCGCATTCAAGGCCGATGCATCGAATAGCGCTGCCGAGCAGGCCGTGCAGGCCGGCATGCATCATGACGGTATGGCGTATTTCGGCCTGCCGCAAGGTACGAAGACTTCCAAGCATGGCCTGCTGGCTATCAACCATGAGTACACCGATGACGGCCTGCTGCACAGCGACGGCATGAAAAGCTGGGATGGCGACAAGGTGAAGAAGGCGCAGGCGGCCAACGGCGTATCGGTGATCGAGGTGGAGGATGCCGGCAAGGGGCGCGGCTGGCGCGTGGTGCGTCCGTCGAAGTACGCACGGCGCATTACCGCCAGTACGCCGATCGCTATCGGTGGCCCGGCACGTGGTCACACGCTGATGAAGACCGAAGCAGACCCGCTCGGCGTCGAGATCTTGGGCACGCTGAATAACTGCGCCAACGGCCAGACGCCGTGGGGCACTTACCTCACCTGCGAGGAGAACTTTGACGGTTACTTCGTCAACGATTCAGGCGCGCTGTCGGACAACGAGAAGCGCTACGGCATCAAGAACAAGGATGCCGGCTACAAGTGGGCATGGGAAGACTTCCGCTTCGATCTGCAGCTCAATCCGAACGAGGCCAACCGCTTTGGCTGGGTGGTCGAAATTGATCCGTTCGATCCGAAGTCCAAGCCGGTCAAGCGCACGGCACTGGGGCGTTTCAAGCACGAGGGAGCAACGGTGACGATCGCACCGGATGGCCGTGCGGTGGTGTATATGGGTGACGACCAGCGTTTCGAGTACATCTACAAGTTCGTATCGAAAAACCGTTATCAGCCGAATAACCGCAAGGCCAACAGCCGTCTGCTGGACGAGGGTACGCTGTATGTGGCGCGCTTCGATGCCGATGGCGCCGGCCAGTGGCTGCCGCTGGTGCACGGCCAGAACGGAGTTGACGCGAGCCGCGGCTTTGCCGATCAGGGCGAGGTGGTGATCAAGGCGCGCATGGCTGCGGATGTGGTCGGTGCCACCAAGATGGACCGCCCGGAGTGGATCGCCATCAATCCCAAGGTGGCCGGCGAAGTGTATTGCACGCTGACCAATAACTCGGAGCGTGGTGGCGAGGGCAAGCCCGGCGTCGATGCGGCCAACCCGCGCGCCGATAATAAGTTCGGCCATATCATCCGCTGGCACGAGGCCGGCGGCAATGCGGCGGCGAACGCCTTCAAGTGGGACATTTTCGCACTGGCCGGCAAGCCGGATGCCGTCAAGAGCGAGCATAAAGGCGCGCTCAAGGGCGATATTTTCGGCAGTGCTGATGGTTTGTCGTTTGATCAGCAGGGTGTGTTGTGGGTGCAGACCGACGTATCGACCTCGACCGTCAACATGAAGGAATACGCGGGGATGGGTAACAACCAGATGCTGGCGGTGATCCCGGAAACCGGCGAGTTCCGCCGCTTCCTGACCGGCCCCAACGGCAGCGAGATCACCGGTATCAGTTTCACGCCGGATAACAAGACGCTATTTATCAATATCCAGCACCCGGGCGAGCCGGAGAGCGAGCGCTCAGACCCGGCCAAGCCGACGGCGATCTCGAGCTGGCCGGACGGGGCTGCTGCCGGTCGTCCGCGTTCGGCCACTGTGGTGATCCGCAAGCTGGATGGCGGCGTGATCGGTAGCTAAAACGCTCGCGCAGCTGAAGCCCAAGATATACCCACGGGCTTCAGCTGCCGGCCGGGCTTATGCCGGTTTTTTTTCGGTGGCGGCCGGTTTGCGTATCAGTAGAAAGACCACACTGCTGGCCCAGGTCATGATGGCCAGTGTCATGAAGGTGTAGCGGTAGGCAGTAAAGGTCGCGCTGCTGTCGGGGTGGAAGCTTTGTCCGAGAAAAAGCGACAGTATCACAATGGAGAAAGTCAGCCCCATGCTCAGCGCCAGCTGAATGGCAGTGGAGAGCAGCATATTGCCGGCACTGGCTTGTTCGGGAGGCAGGCAGGCGAGCGCCGTGGAATTCAGGGTCGAAAATTGCAGCGAGATGCAGGCACCTAAGACCAGCATCACCAGTACAAAGTACAGATTGCTGGTGTCGGGCCCGACCAGCGCTAGCGCCATGATGGCAGCGCCTACGCCGCTATTGCTCACCATCAGCACGTGGAAGCTACCAAAGCGCTTGATCAATGGCACCACCACCGGTTTGACCAGTAGTGCCGCACCAGCGATGGGCATCAACAACAGGCCGGCGTGGGCCGGCGAGTATAGAAAGGCCAGTTGCAGAAACAGCGGCAATAGCAAGGGGATGCCGCCAGAACCAAGGCGTACTACCAAGTTGCCAAGAATGCCGACACTGAATACGCGGTTGCGGAAAATAGCCAGCGGGAACAGTGGTGCTTTGTGGCGCCTGGCGTGGCGGATATAAGCGCCGATGCAAAGCACGCCGCTGCTGATCATTCCCAGCGTACCCACAGCCCCCAGTCGGTGTTCGCCGAACATTTCCAGCGCGTAGGAGATCAGCAACACCCCGCCGGCAAACAGCAGGTAGCCGGGAATATCTATGCGGGCAGCGGGGTCGGATAGTTGCGGCATATGCTTTATCGCCAGTACCAATCCCAGGATTCCGACCGGCACATTGACCAGAAAAATCCAGTGCCAGCTACTGTACTGGACGATCAGCCCCCCCAGCGAAGGGCCGAGTACCGGGCCTATCAGGCCGGGCAGGGCGATGAAGTTCAGCACCTCCATCCGCGTATTCTTGTCGGGATAGCTTTTGAGTACGGCCAGGCGTCCGGTGGGCAGCATCAGTGCCCCCCCCATCCCCTGCAAGATGCGGCAGGCGATCATCTGCGGCAGCGTTTGCGCGGCGGCACACAAGATGGAGCCGGTGGTAAACAGTAGGATGGCGCAGATAAAGGCGCGACGTGTGCCGAAGCGGTCGGCTATCCAGCCGGACAAGGGCACCAGTACCGCCAGCGTCAGTACGTAAGCCACCAGCACCGATTGCATCACCAGCGGGCTTTCGCCCAGACTGGCCGCCATGGAAGGCAGTGCCGTATTGAGAATGGTGGCGTCCAGCGTCTCCATAAATAGGCTGATGGCAGCGAGCCAGGGCAGCCAGGGAGAGACGCCGTCGACACGGGGCGGGAGGATGTTTAGCATTCATGAACTATATATGCCGGCATTTCATTCTGCCGGCATTAACTGATCATGATACCGGTACGCCC
>NZ_JBOFOO010000210.1:0-3035 GCF_051659485.1 Craterilacuibacter sp.
AGCCCTGAACGAAACGAGGTAGTTCCGCATGTCTATTCTCAAAGAGTTTCGCGACTTTGCAGTGCGTGGCAACGTCCTTGACCTCGCTATAGCGGTGGTTATTGGCGGCGCATTCGGCACCATTGTTAAATCGATGGTCGACGACATCATCATGCCTCCTATCGGGATGTTGCTCGGCAATGTCGACTTCTCCAACCTGTTTTTAGTACTTAAGGAAGGCAGCAAACAGGCGGCCCCCTATATCTCGGTTGCCGCCGCTAAAGATGCAGGCGCAATCACCCTCAATTTCGGCCTGTTTATCAATGCCATGGTGAGCTTTACCATTATCGCCTTTGCGATCTTCATGCTGGTTAAAGTCATCAATCGCCTGAAACGTGAAGAAGTACCCGCCGAAGCAACAACGCAGGATTGCCCTTATTGCCTGAGCAGCATTCCGCTCAAAGCCAGTCGCTGCCCGCACTGCACCTCGCAACTCATTAATTAAGCATTCACGGCAGGCTTGATGCCTGCCCTCGTTTGCCTTATGATGCGCGCAACTCTGGGGGAGTAGCCTCGGTGCGAGACAGCACCGGTTCGTGTCAACATACTTGGCCTGATGGCCATGGCACGAACGACCCGATAAGGTTTGGCAAGACCCATGACATACTGCGTGCCCGACAGGGGCTGCCGCGCGGCTATGTCATGGCCGTCTGCAGCCCCTTCGGAAAATCCCATGGAAGCACTGTTTTTCTCTACCGGCATCGTCGCCCTTGCTGAAATCGGCGACAAAACCCAGCTATTGGCACTATTGCTCGCGGCCCGCTACAAAAAACCCATCCCCATCATCCTCGGCATTTTTGTCGCGACCCTGCTCAACCATGCCGGCGCCGCAGCACTGGGCGCATGGGTTACCAGTTTATTCAGCCCGCAAACCATGCGCTGGATTCTAGGCGGATCTTTTATCGCCATGGCCGCCTGGATGCTAATTCCGGACAAACTGGATGACGACACCAGCCTGTTTGACCGTTTGGGCGTATTTGGCGCCACGACCATTGCCTTCTTTCTGGCTGAAATGGGCGACAAAACCCAAATCGCAACCGTTGCCCTGTCGGCACGCTACCACGATCTATGGATGGTGGTCATGGGCACCACGCTGGGCATGATGATAGCTAACGTGCCTGCCGTATTGCTGGGTGAAGTCGCCGCCCGCAAACTTCCCAAGCATATCGTGCATCGCGTAGCCGCCAGCCTGTTTGCCGTACTGGGTGTAATTACACTCGCCCTCTGAACAAAAACATGAGCAACAAAAAACCCCTGACGGTGATGCCCTCAGGGGTTTTCAATTTACGGCACAGGTCTTTACCCTTGCAATAATGCCTGGGGATCAAAACCCACACGCAAAGCGCCCCAATGTCGACCGTTCAACTGCACGGGCAAAGCCAATTCAGACAAAATCTCACCGGTATCCCGCACATAGGTCTGCAACAGCATGGCTCCGGTATAACACGCCGCCTTGATTCCAACCGCATCGTTAAACAGGCGCTTGTCGCGGCTGTACTTCAGGTCATTAGCGGCATCTCCACTTGGAGCTCGGGACAAAAACGAATTATGTGTCGGCGCATAACCGTTGCCATCGACCAATAAACAATAGGTCAGCCCATGATGGCTATGCACAATCTGATCCAGCAGTGGCTGCAACTGCCCCTCAATCTCGGCATCATAAGCGGTGCGGTACTTGGGTGGGGATACGCCTGCGACCGCAATATAATTCCGATCCGCCACATTCAAACCCTGCTTACTCCACACCTGCAGCAATTCCTGCAGGCGATCACGCAATATTTTGGCCTGCAGGCTAACACGATCCAGTGCGCCCTCGCCCAAGACAAAACGCGAGATAAGCGCCTGAATCTCCTCCGACTCATCCGATAATTTGCTCGACATTACAACCGATTGATTCAATTGCCGGCTCACGCGCTGACTTAACTCATTCACCACCAGCACATTTTGATTGACTTGCTGATTACTGACAGAGAAACGCTCCATAGTCGTAGCAATGGCGGCCAGTCCGGTCGCGGCATCTTCAAAATCGCCCACCATCTTGCCAAAGTGAATGGAAGCCTTACCGACTACGGCCTGCGCCGAACCGGCATCGCGATGAATCAGGCCGGTTTCGGTGGCAGTTTCAGAAACCAACAGCAGCATACCGTCGATATTGCCGGATATTTCATCGGTAGCAACTTTCACCTTTTCCGCCAATTTACGGACTTCATCCGCCACCACAGCAAAACCACGACCGGCCTCACCCGCACGCGCGGCCTCAATGGCCGCATTCAGTGCCAGCAAATTGGTCTGGTCAGAAATTTCCTGAATCAGGCCCACAATACTTTTGATACTGGCGGAGCGCTGGCTCAATCCGGTGACCGTCTGATTAAAGCGCTCAACTTTGCCGCCTATCGCAGCTATTGTCTCAGCGACGGCACACAGTTCGGCATATGATTCGCGCGCCACCTGCAAATTATCCGTAGTCGTAAGCGAAATCTCGAGAGTATCGCCGGACACCTGCCGAATACCCTCCGACGTTTCCTCGCTCACCAAACGCACCTCGGCGGTTAATGCATCCTGCTGTTGCGCCACCAGCAAGGATTCTGTCAGGTTGACACGGGTACGCGCCGAGTCCATGGCAATTTGCATTGTCTTTTGTTGAACCTTGCCAATAATCTCGCGCATTTTGTGCAAAAATAGATTGTGCGACTCGGACAAGTCGCGAATTTCGTCATACGTAGTGGCGGGTATTTCCCCAGACAGATCACCTTCACCCGCCCCTATTTCACGAAAAATGCGGATAATCATCTTGAGGGGACGTACAATCAGGTAGCGCAGATACCAGACCATAAATCCGATAAAAGAAAAACACAGCACCCAGATACCCAGCGACCACCATAAGGCTTGATCCAGTGTGGCATTCACACTGAGCAAGGTTGCCTCGGGCAAGCCCGCACCCGACAACTGGGTACGAATATCCTCCAGCGCAAAATAGATGTAAGCCACTAGCCCCA
>NZ_JBOFOO010000211.1:0-4439 GCF_051659485.1 Craterilacuibacter sp.
TGGGGGTGATGCAGGCGCTGGCCAAGGCGCGGCTGGAGGGTGCATCTGTGCCGGTTACGGCTGCAGGCTCGGGCACGGATAGCCTGCAGGGCGAGGCATCATGGCTGGCGCGCTTCGATTATTTGTCCACCGTCAGTGGTGGTGGCTATCTTGGCGCTTTTTTCTGCAGCCTGTTTGTGCCGGGACGGTTTCGCCAGGAGACCACGCCCGAGAGCGCGGCGGCTGATGCCTATGCTGTGATGCGGGGCGAGCCGCCGCCCCGTTTCAGCACCAGTCGGCGTACCCGGACGATGGCCCGGCAAGGCGATGCCTTGGCCGGGCGGTCGATGCCGCTGGCCTGGTTGCGCGAAAACGGCCGCTATCTATTGCCTACCGGCGCCGGAGATACGGCGTATGCCTTGGCGCTGTTTATTCGCAATCTTTTGTCCGTGCATGGGGTGCTGGGTACGCTGGCCGTACTGTTGCTGGGGTTGCTGGCCTGGTCCGAGGCCGGGCTAGTGGCATGGGCAGGGCTGGACATGGGGCTGCGTGCCGCGTTGGCGTCGGGCAAGGGATCCGATTTTGTCTTGTGGTGGAGCCCCTTGTGGCCGCTGTTGCCGGCGCTGCTGCTGTTATGGTGTGCACCGGCTGCGCTGGCTTACTGGCTGATGCCCCATTCGCCGGGTCGCGGCGGCTATCGGCCAGGGCATTGGCTATGGTTGGCGCTGGCGTTACTGGTTGCGTGTTTCGAATACTTTGCCACATGGCCGCCCCAGGCCGGCTTCTGGCGTTATCCGGCCTGGGGCCTGTTATGGCTGGGGCTGGCTGCCCGGGCCTTGCAGCTTGGCTATAGCTGGAGGGCGCAGCGCAAAGCGCCAGGTGAAGCAGGTGCCGGCGGAGAATACCGGGTAGGTGTGACACGCAGTCTGTCTGCCAGTTTGCTGCTCTTGCTGGGGCTGTTTACGCTGGCGCTGGTCGAAACGCTGGGGCAGTCGCTTTACCTTTATCTGCAGCGCACATCGGCGGGTTCGTTGACTTTGTCGTCGCTCGTGGCTGCATTGGGCACGGCGCTGGCCGGGGTGCGTTATCTGGCCCGCGTATTCGATGAAAAATCCCCGTCAGGCTGGATAGCCCGATTGCCTTTGCCCCTGCTGACGGCAGTCGCGGGCGTGCTGTTGGCGCTGCTGGTATTGATGCTGTGGGCGTGTCTGGTGCAGGCGGTCGCCTGGGGAGGGGCTTTGCCGGCTAGCGGTGCTTTTGCTTCCGGCTGGCGCTTATTCTTGCTGGTGTTGATGGCGCTGGTGCTGGCCGCGCTTGCCGGCAGCACTGCCGACTTTCTACGCCTGTCGTCATTGCAGCAGTTCTATGCAGCGCGTCTGACCCGCGCCTATCTGGGTGCCTCCAATGGCCAGCGTTTTGCCAGCAAGGAGCGCAGGGCTTACAGCAGTGCCGAGCCCATGCCGGGTGATGATCTGACCCTGGCCGACTACTATGGCCACGCGACGCTGGCACCGCTGCATCTGATTAATTGCGCGCTGAACCAGACCTTGGGGCCTGCCGAGCAATTGGTGCAGCGTGACCGCAAGGGCAAGCCGGTCTGTCTGGCGCCGGGGGCGGATGATCAGGTGCGTTTTTGGGTGGATGGCCAAGCCGTGCGTTTGCATGTGCCGCACGGAGGCGTGCCGCAACTGGGGCGCTGGGTCGCCATTTCCGGTGCGGCTTTTTCGACCGGACTGGGGCGTGCCACTTCGCTGGGTAGTTCGCTATTGTGCGGCCTGGCCAATATCCGTCTGGGTGACTGGCAGATGCTGCGTGGTAGCGGTCTGGTTTCCCGCCCCGTGGCTGATGCATGGCCATGGCGCGTTTTTGCCAATCAGTTATTGCTGCTACGCGAGTGGAGCGGGCGTTTTCGCGGCCTGCACTCGCGCTGGCAGTATCTGTCGGATGGGGGCCACTTTGAAAATACCGGTGTGTACGAGCTATTGCGGCCCGAGCGTGATGTGCAGCTGATCATCGCCTGCGACTGTGGTGCCGATCCTGACTACCAGTTTGACGATCTGGCCAATCTGGTGCGCCTTGCCCGTGTCGATTATCAGCTGGAGATCGTGGTAGACGAACTGGAGATGGACGATGACGCCCTGCGTCAGGCATTTACCACGCCGCAGGCCATGCGTGAGGCCGAACTGCAGCGCAGGGCCTCGCCCGGCGTGGCGACGAAAGATACGCGCAGCGCCATCCTGCTCAAGGTGTGCCAGGCCGGTCGTGATGAAATTGTTTGCCGCATCGTGCTGATCAAGCCGCGGGTTGTGGCCGGCTTGCCGGTCGATTTGCTGCATTACGCCAGCCTGAATCCCGATTTCCCGCAGCAGACGACCATAGACCAGTTTTTTGACGACCAGCAATGGGAGAGCTACCGCAAGCTGGGGCTGGTGGCGGGGGAGCAGGTGCTGGCTGCGCTATTTGCCAGTGGCAGTCTGCAACGCTGGGCGGCCCAGCATTAGGGCCGCTATGTATTCTGCCATCACAAGGGAGGGCCAGTATTTGCCCGCTGCAAGGCGGTGCAATAGCAGCGTAGTGCCCGGTTTACTGGCATCATCGCGCCCAACGATATTAAAGCGATGATGCCATGACCCATACCGACCCCCATCTGTGGCTGGAAAGCCTGGACTCGCCCGAGGCGCAAGCCTGGGTGGCGGCGCAAAACAGCAAGACCCGCAGCCTGCTCGACACCGACTCCCGCTTCGCGCCTTTGTCGGTCGAGATCCTTGCCCACCTGCAGGACACGCGCCAGATTCCGTTTTTTGCCGAGCACGGCGCCTGGCTGTACAACTTCCATCAGGACGAGGCCCATGCACGCGGCGTTTACCGCCGCAGTACGCTGGATGCCTATCGCGCCGGCGCGCAGGACTGGGACATCGTGCTCGATATCGATGCGCTGGCTGAGGCCGACAAGGAAGACTGGTTTCTTGACGGCATCTCGCACTGCACGCTCGCCCCTTCGCGGGTGCAGGTTTTCCTCACCCGCGGTGGGCAGGATGCGACGGTGTGCCGCGAGTACGATCTCGAGGCGCAGTCGTGGGTGGAGCACGGCTTTGATTTTCCCGAGGGCAAGAGCCATATCGCCTGGCGTGATGTGGACAGTGCCTTTGTCTGCCCGGGCTGGAAGGGCGCGCCGCTGACGCGTGCCGGCTACCCGCGCGAGGTGTGGCTGGTGGCGCGTGCCGAGGACGGCCAGCATGCGTGGACGCAGCTGTTTGCCGCGCCCAAGGACGCGATGATGGTGGCGGCGTGGCGCTATCTCGATGCCGATGGCAGCGTGCTCGACATCATCGAGGCGTCGGACTCCTTCTATAGCAAGACCTACCATCTGATAGACGCGAATCTGGCGAGCCATGCGCTGCCGCTGCCGGCCAAGGCCGATATCGAGGGCTATCTGCATGGCGAGTTGCTGGTGAAGCTGGCCGACGACTGGGCATGGCAGGGCGAAAGCTATGCTGCCGGCAGCCTGCTGGCGGTAGCGCTGCAGGATCTGGCGCTGGATCGGGTGCAGGTGCTGGTGGCACCTGAAGACAAGCTGTCGATCGAGTCGGTCGAGACTACGCGCTCAAGCTTGGTGGTCAACCTGATCGATAATGTCAAAAGCCGCCTTGTTGCCTTCGATAAGGTGGATGGCCGCTGGCGCGAACGCGCGCTGCCGGTGGCCGACAGCGGCGTGATCGAGTTTGCCGACCAGCCGTGGGATAGCGATATTGTCTGCTACAGCTTCAGCGACTTCCTGACCCCGACCGGATTGCATCGCCTGAATGTGGCGACCGGCGAGCAGGAGGTGCTGCGCGCACAGCCGGCAGCCTTCGATGCGTCGGCCTTTGTTGCCGAGCAGCGCCATGCCTTGGCCGGGGATGGTACCTCTATCCCGTACTTTGTGGTACGCGGCAAGAATACGGTGCTGGACGGCAATACGCCGACGCTGATGTACGGCTATGGCGGTTTCGAAGTGCCGATGCTGCCTTATTACATTGAAAACTTCGGCCCGCACTGGCTGGAAAAGGGTGGTGCCTTCGTGCTGGCCTGCATCCGTGGCGGCGGCGAGTTTGGCCCGGCCTGGCATCAGGCAGCGCAGGGGGTGCGCCGTGCGGTGAGCTTTGGCGATTTTATCGCGGTGGCCGAAGACCTGATCGCGCACGGGCTGACCAGCCCGCGCCGCTTGGGGATAGAGGGCGGCAGCAATGGCGGCCTCTTGGTCGGCGCCTGCATGGTGCGCCGCCCCGATCTTTTTAACGCCGTGGTGTGCGAAGTGCCGTTACTGGACATGTTGCGCTATACCGAGCTGCTGGCCGGTGCCAGCTGGATAGACGAATATGGCGACCCGGACGATGCAAGCGAGCGCGCGGCGCTGGCGGCGTATTCGCCCTACCATCATGTACAGGCCGATGCTGACTATCCGCTGGCACTGTTTACCA
>NZ_JBOFOO010000212.1:0-5646 GCF_051659485.1 Craterilacuibacter sp.
ATCGCCCGCAAGGAGGAGGATGCCGCCGCTACCCGCCCATCGCCACAGGCCAAGCGCCAGATCCATTTCAAGGATTTCGACTCGCTTAAAGCACTGATCAGCGAGGAATTCTCGCCGTGGAGCAACCGCTACATAGTGACTCAGGACATCATTGATGCGTTTGCCGCCCTGTCCGGCGACGATTACTGGATACATACCGACCCTGAGCGCGCAAAAAAGCACAGCCCGTTTGGCGGCACCATCGCCCACGGCATGCTGATCCAGGTCCTGCTGTCACGCCTCACCATGCCCCTGGATTGGGAACTCTCCGGCTTCGGCAATATGGCCAACTACGGCAGCAACAAGCTGCGTTTCCCCGCGCCGGTGCCCGCCGGCAGCCAGATCCACGGCCGCGCTCGCGTCAAGGCGGTGGATGAAGTCAAGGCCGGCACCCAGTTGACGCTGGAGATGTGCATCCATGTCGTCGGCCAGGAACGCCCGGCACTCATCAACGAACTGATCGTGCTTTATATGCCCTGAATGTGTGTACCTCGATGTGGTGCTTGGCCCCGTTAATCACGGGGCCTTTTTTGTGGCATCCCGCACGATGAGGCAATAAAAAACCTGCCAAACCGGCAGGCTTTAGTGGCGAAAAGCAGCGCTCTTTAGCTACCCCACACTTTTTTGGGCGGCACCGCCACTTGCAGTAGCGTGCGTATCGCCTCGCCCATACCTTCGGCACTAAAGGCGGCACCACCGTTGCGCGCCTCCGGCCCCGAGCGCCAGCCATCGCACACCGACACGCGGTCGCCCTCGATCTCGAACACCTGCCCGCTCACCCCGCCACTTGCCTTGCTGGCCAGCCACACCACCAGGGGGGCGACATTGGCCGGGTCGTAATGATCGAAGCCGCTGTCCGGTTTTTTCACCAGATCCGGCATCCCCTGTTCGGTCATATGGGTGCGTGCTGCCGGCGCCAGCGCATTGGCGGTGATGCCGTAACGTGCAAGTTCGGCCGCCTGCACCAGCGTCAGCGTCGCCACCCCGCCCTTGGCCGCGGCGTAATTGGACTGGCCGATCGAACCCTGCAAACCGGCGCCCGAGGTGGTGTTGATAATGCGCGCCTCGATCTGGATGCCGTCTTTGCTGAGATTGCGCCAGCGCTCGGCCAGCACCCGCGCGAGGCAAAAATGCCCCTTCAGATGCACCGCCATCACCGCATCCCAGTCTTCCTCCGACAGCGACACGAACATGCGGTCGCGCAGAATGCCGGCATTGTTGACCACGGCGTGCACTTCGCCGAATGCAGCCAGTGCGGCGTCGACGATGGCGCGTGCGCCAGCCAGCGAGCAGATGTCGCCGGCGTTGGCCAGCGCCTTGCCGCCCTTGGCCTGAATGTCGGCAACGACAGCTTCTGCTGCCTCCAGCCGGATATCGTTGACCACCACATTGGCGCCGGCTGCGGCCAAGGCCTCGGCGTAGGCGCGGCCCAGACCGCCACCGGCGCCGGTGATGATCACGGTACGGTTGTTACAGTGCTTCATACTGGACTCCTGAAATCGGGATGAGGGAGTGGGGAGTGGGGAGTAAAAAACCATCCCCAGCGCCCTACGCCCCATGGTTCACAAACGCTCGATAATGGTGACATTGGCCTGACCGCCGCCTTCGCACATGGTCTGCAGGCCGAAGCGCCCGCCGCTGCGTTCAAGTTCGTGCAATAAGGTGGTCATCAGCCGCGCGCCGGAAGCGCCCAGCGGGTGGCCCAGCGCGATGGCACCGCCGTTGACATTGATGCGTGAAGGATCGAAGCCGGTTTCGATTTGCCACGCCATCACCACCGAGGCGAAGGCCTCGTTGATTTCAACCAGATCGATATCGGACAGCTTCATGCCGCAGCGCTTGAGCGCGTATTCGGTCGCCGGAATCGGCGCGCGCAAGTGCCAGATCGGGTCGTCGCCGCGCACCGACAGATGGTGGATGCGCGCACGCGGCGTGAGGCCGTAGCGCTTGATCGCGGCTTCGGACACCACCAGCACGGCAGCTGACGCGTCGGCCGTCTGGCTGGATACCGCTGCGGTGATGCCCGGATAAGCGGCATCGACCGGTTCCAGCTCGGCCATTTTGGCGAGGCTGGTCTCTCGCACCGTCTCGTCAAAATCAAGGCCGTTCAGCGCGACAATCTCGCGCGCGAAATGGCCCTGCTCTGTGGCGTGGCGCGCCTTGGCGTGGCTTTCCAGCGCAAAGGCTTCCATCGCCGCACGCGATAGCCCCCAATGATCGGCAATGCGCTGCGCGGCGTAAAACTGGTTGACCGGCGCATCGCCAAAACGCGCCTGCCAGCCCCGGCTTTCGGCAAACGGCGTGCTGTAGCCGTAGGCTTGACCTGCCAGCATCGCCGCCGAGATCGGGATGCGGGTCATGGTTTGCACGCCCCCGGCCAGCACCACATCCATGGTGCCGGACATCACCGCCTGGGCGGCGAAATGCACCGCCTGCTGGCTGGAGCCGCACTGGCGATCAATAGTGGTGCCGGGCACCGCCAGCGGCATGCCGGCAGCGAGCCACGCGGTACGGGCAATATCGCCGGCCTGCGATCCGATGGTGTCGACGCAGCCGAACACCACATCATCGTAGTCTTCGGCCGGAATGGCATTGCGCCCGACGATGGCACGGATCACATGCGCGCCCAGATCAGCGGCATGCACCTCGGCAAGCGAGCCCTTGCGTTTGCCTGTGGGGCTGCGCAAGGCATCGACGATATAAGCTTGTGCCATGGATTTTCCTTATGGTGATTTCGTGACAGCCGGTTTCAGATAAAGGTCTTGCCCGGGCCGATCTCGGTTTCGGGCGCGAACAGCCAGTCGCCGACGCGGGACTGGTGAAAGCCTGCGTCTCCCCACGCACCGGCCAGCGCCCAGATCCGCTTCATGAAAATCTGCAGGTCGCACTCCCAGGTGTAACCCATCGCACCGTGCACCTGTATGCCGTTGCGTGCCGCCAGTGCCGCCGCCTCGCTGCAGGCCAGACGCGCCTGCGACACATACACGTCGCGCAGCGGGTGGCCATGCTGCTGTGCCCACGCCGCCCGGTTGAATACCGGCTTGGCGAATTCGCTTTGCACCGCCACATCGGCCATATGGTGTTTGACCGCCTGAAAACTGCCGATGGCCTTGCCGAACTGCTTGCGCTGCGCGCTGTAGTCGATGGAAATATCAAGGATGCGCTGGGTCAGCCCCAGCAACTGGCCGCAAATGGCAAGGTTGGCGCGGTTGGTAAGTTCGCGCCACAGTACTTCGCCTTGGACGGCATCGGCCAAGCGCGTACCGGCACCCGTTTCCAGACTGACCCGATACAAGCGCCGCGCCGGATCCACACTGGCCAGCGCACTGACATCCACTTCGCTACGCGGCACGGCATGCACTTCCTGACCGGCCCACACCAGCAACAGATCGGCGCGATCGGCGTCGGCCACCAGCGGATTAAGCGGATGGCTGATCGCGATTTTCAGCTCGCCGGCGGCAAGGCGCGACAAGTTAGCCCGCTGGAAAGACGGCGCATCGGATAGCGAAGCTATCAGGCAGGCGGCCGGATAAGCGGTATTGAGCGCAGCATCCGGCACTGCGTAGTAGCCGAACTCCTGGCTTAGCAGCGCCCAATCGGTATCGGCAAGGCCTAGCCCGCCAAAAGCATCGGGCACCGATAAGGCACTCAGGCCCTGCGCGGCGATCAGCGCTTCCAGTTGCGGGCTGATGCCGGCATCCAGCTCCCAGCCTTCGCGCACGCGCTCGGGACTGGCTTCGACCATCATGAGTGCGCGCATGGCGTCGCGAAATGCGCGCTGGTCGTCGGTATAGGTAAAGTCCATTGGTTTCCCCTTTACTGGCGCGGCATGCCAAGCATGCGTTCGGCGACGATATTGCGCTGGATCTCGTTACTGCCGGCATAGATGGGGCCGGCCTGCGCGAACATGAAACCCTCCATCCAGCGCCGGGACTCGGGCGTAGCCAGCTCGGCACGGCAGCCCAGAATGCGCAAGGCAGTATCGTGCAGCAACAAGTCCAGCTCGGACCAGAAAATCTTGTTGGTGCTCGACTCCGGCCCGATCTTGCTGCCCTTTGCCAGCATGGAAACGGTGCGGTAGGTCGACAGCGCGTAGGCTTCGCTGGCCGATATCGCACGGATGACCGCCGCACGGATAGCCGGATCACGGTCGGCTGCCTCGCGGTTGGCCAGATACAAAGCACGCAGGCGGCGCGCAGTTTGCTGGTAGCGCGCAGGCGAGCGCAGCAGCAGTCCGCGCTCGAAGCCGGCGGTAGCCATCGCCACATTCCAGCCCTCGCCTTCCTCGCCCAGACAGCAATCGACCGGCACGCGCACATTATCGAAGAAGATTTCGGCAAATCCGGCCAGGCCGTTGAGCTGGCGGATCGGGCGTATCGTCACGCCGGGGGTATCCAGCGGCACAAGCAGATAGGACAGGCCATGGTGGCGTTGCGAACCGGCTTCGGTACGAAACAGGCCGAACACCCAGTCAGCCCAGCGTGCGCGTGTCGACCAGGTTTTCTGGCCGTTGATCACGTAATGGTCGCCGTCGCGCACGG
Organism: Craterilacuibacter sp.; assembly: GCF_051659485.1. Lineage (NCBI taxonomy): Bacteria > Pseudomonadati > Pseudomonadota > Betaproteobacteria > Neisseriales > Neisseriaceae > Craterilacuibacter > Craterilacuibacter sp. Next base: position 4,581 of record NZ_JBOFOO010000212.1, read on the forward strand.
CCGTGGTACGAATCGCCGCCATATCCGAACCGGCACCCGGCTCGCTCCACGCCTGCGCCCACATATCGTCGCAGGCAGCCATGCGCGGCAAGAAGCGGGCTTTTTGCGCCTCGGTGCCGTACTCCATCAGCGTGGGGCCCAACAGGAATACGCCGTTCTGGTTCAGGCGCAAGGGCGCATCGGCGGCCCAGTATTCTTCCTCGAAAATCAGCCATTCAAGCAAGCTGGCGCCGCGCCCGCCAAGCGCCTCAGGCCAGGTAATGCCGGCGTAGCCTGCGCTATTGAGTGTCTTCTCCCAGGCGCGGTGCGCCTGAAAACCCTCGTAGGTATCGTAATCGGGCAGCGCCTCGCGCGGCACATGCGCGAGCATCCAGGCGCGGACTTCGGCGCGAAAAGCGTTTTGTGCTGCTGTGTAGTGCAGGTCCATGAACAGGCTCCGCTTAGAAGTGCGCCGTGCGCTTTTCGACAAAGGCATCCCGGGTCTTGGCCGAATCCGGGCTCATATACGCCTGCAGGGTAAAGCCCTGCTCCCAGCGGTACTTGGCTTCCAGATCGCCATCCTCGACCCCGTTCAAGGCCTCCTTGGCGATGCGTATCATCGCCGGGCTCTTGGCGGCAATGCGCGCCGCTATCTCCAGCGCGGTGCCCTGCAACTCGGCCGCCGCCACCACGCGCTCGATGGCCCCCAGGCGCAGTGCTTCGGGCGCGCCTACCATCTCGCCGGTAAAAAACAGGTAACGCGTCTTTTGCACGCCAAACATGCGCTGCAGGTGCGCCGCGCCGCCCATCGCGCCGCGATCGACTTCAGGCAGGCCGAAGCTGGCGTTGTCGGCCGCAATCACGATATCGGCCGCACCGCAGATGCCGATGCCGCCGCCCAGCACAAAGCCGTGTACGGCGGCGATGACCGGCACCTTGTTGCGGTGTACCGCCTTGAAAGTGGCGTAGTTGCCGGCATTGACCGAGACGATCAAGGTGTCGTCGGCAGCAAGCTCCTTGATGTCGACACCGGCACAAAACCCCCGGCCCTCGGCGCGGATCACGATGGCGCGGGTGCAGCCATCCT
>NZ_JBOFOO010000213.1:0-1869 GCF_051659485.1 Craterilacuibacter sp.
TGCGCCAGGGCCAGTAATGGTGCGTACGATGGCGACGTCGTGGTCTTCCGGGCGCAGGTCGCGGACAAAGCAAAGCGCGAGTCTATCTTGAGCGGGTCCAGAGGCAGGCGCTTGAGGTAAGCCAGCGACGAGTAGCCGGCACCAAAGTCATCCAGCGCAACACATGATGCCGTGTGCTTTCAGGGCCATCATCTTGAGGATGGTGTGTTGAACGCAGCCGGGCTTATGCCGGTTTTTTTTGTGGCCACCGGTTTGCGTATCAGTAGAAAGACCACACTGCTGGCCCAGGTCATGATGGCCAGTGTCATGAAGGTATAGCGGTAGGCAGTAAAGGTCGCGCTGGTGTCGGGACGAAAGCTTTGTCCGAGAAAAAGCGACAGTATCATGATGGCGCAGGTTAGGCCCATGCTCAATGCTAGCTGAATGGAGGTAGAGAGCAGCATATTGCCGGCACTGGTTTGTTCGGGAGGCAGGCAGGCGAGCGCCGTGGAATTCAGGGTCGAAAACTGTAGCGAGATGCAGGCACCGAAGAGCAGCAGTACCAGTACAAAGTACAGATTGCTGGTGTCGGGCCCGACCAGCGCTAGCGCCATGATGGCAGCGCCTACGCCGCTATTGCTTACCATCAGTACATGGAAGCTGCCGAAGCGCTTGATCAATGGCACCACCGCTGGTTTAACCAGTAGTGCCGCGCCAGCGATGGGCATCAATAACAGGCCGGCGTGGGCCGGCGAGTATAGAAAAGCCAATTGCAGAAACAGAGGCAGCAACAGCGGAATGCCGCTGGAGCCTAGGCGCACTACCAGATTGCCAAGAATACCGACACTAAAGATGCGGTTGCGGAAAATGGCGAGTGGAAACAAGGGGGCGTGATGCCGCTTGGCGTGGCAGATATACAGCAGGAACGAAACCAGACCGGCCGTGATCATGGCCAGCGCTGTCAACACCGACAGTTTGTGTTCGCCGAATAGCTCTAGCGCATAGGAAACCAGCAGCACACCACCAGCAAACAGCAGGTAGCCGGGGATATCTATGCGGGCGGCGGGGTCGGACAGCTGCGGCATATGCCGGTAGGCAAGCAGCAGTCCGAGCAGGCCGATCGGCACATTGACTAAGAAAATCCAATGCCAGCTACTGTACTGGACGATCAGGCCCCCCAGCGAAGGGCCGAGTGCCGGGCCTATCAGGCCGGGCAGGGCTATAAAGTTCAGCACCTCCATCCGTGTATTCCTGTCGGGATAGCTCTTGAGTATGGCCAGACATCCGGTGGGCAGCATCAGTGCGCCCCCCATCCCCTGCAAAATGCGGCAGGCGATCATCTGCGGCAGTGTTTGTGCAGCGGCACACAAGATGGAGCCAGTGGTAAACAGCAGGATGGCGCAGATAAAGGCGCGACGGGTGCCGAAGCAGTCGGCTATCCAGCCGGACAAGGGCACCAGTACCGCCAGCGTCAGTACATAAGCCACCAGCACCGATTGCATCACCAGCGGGCTTTCGCCCAGACTGGCCGCCATGGAGGGCAGGGCCGTATTGAGGATGGTGGCGTCCAGCGTCTCCATAAACAGGCTGATGGCAGCGAGCCAGGGCAACCAGGGCGAGACGCCGTCGACACGGGGCGGGAGGATTTTCAGCATTCATGAACTATATATGCCGGCATTTAATTCTGCCGGCATTAACTGATCATGATACCGGTACGCCCTGTTTTGTCTGCGGCAGATGCGCATGGTCGAATTGTGCGACTGCCAGCGGCCGGCCGAAGAAATAGCCTTGATAGGCATGGCAACCCAGACTGGCCAATATGTTTTGCTGGTCTTCGGTTTCGACCCCTTCGGCAATCACCTCCAGCTCCAGCGTATGCGCCAGGGCCAG
>NZ_JBOFOO010000214.1:0-1593 GCF_051659485.1 Craterilacuibacter sp.
GGCCGCGACACTGGCATGTGGTTTGCGTGGGATCAGGCAGAAGATCAGATGCCGCACTGCAAGGCAGTGCCTACGGTCTGCGGCGCTAGGCAACGCCATTACCGCCTTGGAAAACAGCACGGATCTGGCCAAAATACTCGGTGCCGAATTTGTCGCCAGTTACTGTGCTCTCAAGAAAGTGGGGGACGAGGAATTCAACCGCATCGTCACGCCATGGGCGCTGCAGAGCTTACTGAAATAAGTCTGATGAGTTAACCGCCAGGCTGTACTTGCACGACCGTAATCCGCCCCTGAACAGGCGCAGCAAGGCTTGCTCAGCGGCGGACTGATGACCAAGGAGAAGGAGAGAAATGCAAAAAACCACGATAGCCATCATGCTCGCCGGCCTGTTCGGCAGCCACGCAGTGCTAGCAGCCAGCAAAGAAGTCAATATTTACAACTGGTCTGACTATATCGCAGAAGACACGGTTCCGAACTTCCAGAAGGAAACCGGGATCAAGGTGCGTTACGACGTGTATGACAGTAACGAAATCCTGCAAGCCAAAATGCTGACCGGCAAATCAGGCTACGACATCGTCGTGCCCAGTAATACTTTTCTTGCAAAACAGATCCAGTCCGGGCTCTACCAGCCGCTAGACAAGAGCAAGCTGAGCAACTACAAGGGGCTGGATCCCGAGGTAATGAAGCTGCTTGCCGAAGTCGACCCCGGCAACAAGTACGCGATACCCTACCTGTGGGGGATGAATACACTGGGAATCAACATCGACAAGGTCAACAAGGCGCTCGGCGGAAAGCTACCAGCCAACCAGTGGGATTTGCTATTCAAGCCCGAGTATGTATCCAGGCTCAAGAGCTGCGGTGTCAGCATTTTCGATTCACCATCCGAAGTCTTCCCGATGGCACTGCACTATCTGGGCAAGGATCCGGCTAGCAAGAACGAAGCCGACTACAAGGCGGCGGCCCTGCTGCTCAAACAGATCCGCCCGTCCATCACCCGCTTCTCTTCCTCCGGCTACATCAACGAGCTGGCAGGAGGCTCGCTATGCCTGGTACTCGGCTACGGTGGCGACCTCAATATCGCACGCAACAGGGCGCTTGAGACGAAGAACGGCGTCAAGATACAGCCTCTGGTTCCCGCACAAGGCATCGGCATCTGGATCGACAGTATGGTGATTCCCAAGGATGCCAAAAACATCGACAACGCGTACAAGTTCATCGACTACAACCTGCGCCCTAAGGTCGCCGCAGCCACTGCCAACTACGTGACGTACGCGTCGGGCAGCCTGGAAGCACGCAAGTTCATCGATAAGGAAAACCTCGCGAACCCATCGATCTTCCCGAGTCAGGCGGTGATGGCCAAGAGCTTCATCATGAAGCCTATCGACCCGAAAGTGCAGCGTCTGAGCACGCGGCTGTGGACAGAGATCAAGACCGGAAAATAAGCCATTCCGCCACGCCACAACGCAAAACCCCCCAACCATTGCTGGTTGGGGGGTTTCTAATGGGGCGTCTGGCGGTGTCCTACTTTCACATGGCGAATGCCACACTATCATCGGCGCTAAGGTGTTTCACGGTCCTGTTCGGGATGGGAAG
>NZ_JBOFOO010000215.1:0-7297 GCF_051659485.1 Craterilacuibacter sp.
TGCTCTACCACCATGGACATCTTCACATCCTTCAAAGCAAACGATTAACCAATCCCTTGTAAATCAAAGGTCGCTGGGCGCGCTCAAGGTTTGCCCGGTGGGTTGTTAAGCAGCAGTGCCCGCACTGCTTCCACATCTGCGGTGCCGCTCTCATCAGCATGACGCATCATGCGCTCGATCATTTGCTGCCGCCGTACCTGCTTCAGGCGCTCGCGTACCGCTGGCAACTGCGCTTCGTCAACGTCCGCGAAGTCGCGCAGGCAGGCGCACAGGAATTCCTCGTCAGGGCAAAAGTAGTCGCTGCCGCGCGCCCGGCGCAGCATCTGGTTCTGCCGACGCTCAAAACTGGCCGCCTGCAGCGCGTTATCCGGCAGACAGCCATGCTGGGCATAACCGTCCTTGCAGGCATACGCCACCTCGTTGATATGGGTCTGCACGCTGCGGTCGCTGCCAGCGCGGAAAGCGAAATGCGCATGCGCCTCCAGCAGCCGATCGATTGCCACGTCCAGTTGCGGGGCGCTCAGCGCAGCAGTCTCTTCGACCAGCCAGATCAGGTGGTTGGCCAGTCGCTCGTAAAAAAGTCTGAGCAGCGTTTCGCCGTCACCCTTGCTCAAGCCCCAGAACATCATGGCAAAGCGGGTATCAGTCTGCATGGCAATAAAGGTCGGGCGGCGGGCAATCGTCACCGCGTGCAGTTGCCACAGCCTCGGCGGCGCGTCGTCGGGTCGCGGGTTTTTTTCGACCCAGCTTTGCGACACCCCTTTACGGCTCGTGGTTAACGCCTCGGCAGCATCTTTGGAACACCGGAACAGCAGCATGGCCTACTCCTGCCCCACTGCATCCGGCAACCGCTGCCGGTTCACAGCAGCCGCAATCAGCGGCGCAACCTCACGTAAGCTTTCAAGGGGCAACCTGCCTTCCTGGTACATCTGATACCACTTACGCCGCTGCCTCATCACCCGTTCATCATCGCGCAGATGCAGCCGGATCAGGGTTTGCTGTGCCAACTCGCGCAAATCATCGGGAATGTTTTCAGGCACAGTTACCAGCTGTAGCGAGGGTAACAGCAGCTTGAACCAGCCTTCTTTAACCAGTAGCGGGTCAAGTATCGTGACCGCCTTATTCTTGCTGCTGTTGATCCAGCCGGACGCAAAGCGAAAATTTTCCCACTCATAAGTCAGGCTTTCATTGGCATCCACTGGCTGGAAATGGTCTACCGTCCCCACAGGCTCGTACATCGCGCCATAGGCGCACAAATCGCCAAAGGCAACCGCCAAATCCGGCTTGTACTTGCTCCAGTAATCCTTGGGGCGCTTGCCTGCCGTTTTGCGGGTGGCTTTCGGATTTTTGACCAGCCAGGCCGCGCCTTTTTGCCGGCATCCGGCATCAAAGCCGGCCGGCTCTGTCCAACCGGCCTGATCAATCTCAATCATGGCGGGCTCCGATACGACGGCTCGGGACCTTGCCGGTTTCTACCAGCCAGCGTGGCCAGAAATCGTCATGGCCGGGCAATACCTTGCGCAATGCCTTATCGATAGCTGCCTGAGTCTTCAGCCCATCCGGCAAACCCGCCTTGTCACCCCGCATCCACGCTTCCGCCGCTTCGATGGCCTGCTCTGCCTCAACAGAGCGCGCCTGCTGCAACCCGAAGGCATCAGACACCAACCAATTCACCACATCGCCCTGTTTGGCCCAGGGCTCGGCCGCAACCATCGCCTGCCCGTCCTGCAGCGCGATGTTGAATACGGCATCCTGCTCTTCGTCGAACTCGGGCTCTAGCGATGCCAGCACCAGCGGCGAATGGGTGGCCACAATCAGCTGTACCGGCACCTTCTTGCCGGTCAGCGCCTGCATCACCCTAAGCAAGGCCGGCACCACGCGGCGCTGCCACTGCGGGTGCAAATGGCACTCGATCTCGTCGATCAGGAAGATGATTTCTTTGGCCTGCTTGCGTCCGGTCTGCTCGCACGCCAGCAAATGTTCGCGCCAGGTCCACACCAACAAATAGGCCAGCGCGGCAATGCGCCGCATGCCTGCCGAAGCATGCACCAGCGCCACATGCTGGCCGTAAGGCATACGCAATGACGGGTAATCCTTCACATCCAGCCCCAGGCGCACAGGCGGACCAGGTTCAAGCTTTTCATTGCCGGATGGCGACAAGGTGTCCAGCACCTTGATCAAGTCGGCAAATGCCGGGTCTTGCCCCTTTTGCCACAGAACCCAGTCATGAATCAGGCCATTGCAATAGCGAATCCCGTTAGGGCCTTCCAGGCCATGCCAGACTTGCTCAGGCGTAAAGTTAAACCCGCGCGGCCGCTCTGCCGCCTCGTTACTCTGCCAGTAATTCCGGGCCGGGTCCCACGCGGAGAAACTGCCGTCCACGCCGGCATAAATCACCACACCCGGGATGGGAGGCCGCCCCTGTTTAGTGGACCATAACTGCTCGCTGCGATTAAAAAGGCTGGACTCCTCAAAATCTCCCGGTGTCGCCTTGCTGTAAGCGTAAGTAATGCAGCTCTTCTTGCAGCCAGGCGGAGGCACCGCCGGCATATCGCGAGCCCAGGTAAGGGTCAGCGCCCACCAGGCGATGTCCAGCAGAAAGCTCTTACCCAGCCCGTTGTCTCCGGTAATCACATTCAGTCTGGGCGCAAACGCCACCGGCCCGAAAACAGCCGCCGGGCCAACCCCCTCCAGCACCAAGCTTTTCAACATGCGCGTTCTCCTGCATCCGGATAAGACACCGCACTGCGGGTGCCCTCTTGGTAAAGGGTAAATTTGACCATGCCATCGCGGCCAACGCCAGTCGCAGAAGTGTGATCGCTGCGTGGCGGTGCATTCATGCCCCGGCCTCCGCGACCAGCGCCTCGGCATCCGGCAAGCGCAGCTGGCTGGAGCTCATGCTGCCGTTGGCGAGCACGATGCCGGCTCGCCCGCCCGCTTTCAGGTGGTAGAGCATGTGCTGCAGCCACGCGTAGTTGGCATTGCCTTGCGGCGGCGCACCGTACACCCAGCGCGGGTCGCCCTCCAAGCTGCCGTGCCACCAGTCGCTGATATTGAACGGCGGATTGGCGAGGATAAAGTCGGCGCGCAGGTCCGGGTGCTGGTTGCGGGTGAAGGTGTCGCCCGGCTCGCGGCCGAGGTTGAAGTCGATGCCGCGGATGGCGAGGTTCATCGCTGCCAGCCGCCAGGTGGTGGGGTTGGACTCCTGGCCGTAGATGGCGACATCGCCCAGTTTGCCGCCATGCGCCTCGATGAACTTTTCACTTTGCACGAACATGCCGCCCGAGCCGCAGCACGGGTCGTACACCTTGCCCTCATGCGGGTCCAGTACCGCCACCAGCGTTTTCACGATGGAGGCCGGGGTGTAGAACTGGCCGCCCTTCTTGCCTTCGGCGCTGGCAAACTGGCCGAGGAAGTATTCGTACACCTGCCCCAGAATGTCGCGTGCCTGGCTCTGGTCTTGGCCAAAGCCGATGGCCGAGATCAGGTCAACCAACTCGCCCAACTTGCCGTCCGGCAGCGGCGCACGCGCGTAACGCTTGTCGAGGAAGCCTTTCAGGCGCGGGTTGTCCGTTTCGATCAGCGCCAGCGCGTCATCGATACGCTTGCCGATGTCTGCCTGCTTGGCGTTGGCGCGCAGCGCCTCCCAGCGCGCGGCTTCCGGCACCCAGAACACATTCACTTCGCGGTAGTAGTCGCGGTCTTCCAGTTCTTCGGCCAGCAGCTCGGCATCACAATCGTGCAGGAAATAATCGTCGTTTTCGTCGTGGAAGCGGCGGGTCAGCTCATCGCGCCGCGCCTGAAAGGTATCGGACACAAACTTGAGGAAGATCAGGCCCAGCACCAGGTGCTTGTATTCGGCCGCGTCCACGTTGGCACGCAGCTTGTCGGCGGCGGCCCACAGGGTTTTCTGGATATCGTCTAGAATGGTGGTGTCTCTTATAGGAAATCGGGCTGTTTGGTGGCAGGTGCCGGCCAGCTGGGGGCGAGCACGGCGCTGCCGGCGCCCTCCAGCACGGCAGGGTTGGACAGCCACAGCCGGCAGGCCGGGTCGGCGCTTGTGGCAGAGGGCGAGCAGTCGACGTTCCAGCTGCGCAGCAAATAGCCGGCGTTGGCGGCGCGTACCGGCAGCGAAAGCCGGCCGTCTTCCAGCGCGTAGTCGAGCGCGGCGACGGCAGGGTGGCCCAGCTGCGGGTGCGGCACCAGCTCAAGGGTGAGCAGGGTCTGCCATTGGCTGTCGGCCTCGGCTTGCTCATGCGGCGCCGGTGCCTCATCCAGCAGCTCGGTGCTCAGGATGCGGGTCAGTACCAGGTCGATAAACGCGCCGCGCAGCCGGTCGTAGGCGCGCACATGCCAGCGCAGGCCGCTGTCGACCAGCGCATGCGGGGCGATCAGGCGAACCTGTTCGCCGCTGCTTTCCGAGTGGTAACGGATGCGCAACAGGCGCTGGCTGCGGATCGCACGGCTGACGGCGGCAAGGATGGGCAGGCGCGGCCGGTTGAGTAGTGCCGGGTAGTCGCCCGGCAGCAAGGCGGCGCCGACCGCCTCGAGGCTGTACGGCTCGCCCTGCATCAACGCGGCCAGCACCTGCTCCAGCCGGTGCTCGAACAGCGGCGCGAAGCCCGGCTGGATGAAATAGGCCTTGCTCGACGGGTCGAGCGCGAGGTTGTCCGGTGCAAGCTGGCGATAGAGCGCAAAATCGCGGGTGGCCACCGCCGGCGCGATGTCAAAACGTGCCATCAGGTCAGCGCGCCGCACTTCTCCGAGGAAGTACAGGCAGAACTCCAGAAAGCTCTGGCGCTGGCGCTGGTTGTGAGTGAGGTGCCCGAAGCTGGCGGGGGTGGAGTCCATGGCGCTTGCCGGTTAATCAATACATGGGCATTGTGCCATGCGCTTGCATAAATATCATCATTTTGATTAGATTGAAGCGATAACTGCTACGTCGAGGATGCCCATGCACGCCACCGTTCGCCACCTGCTGTTCCGGTTGGCCCTAAACTGCATCGGCGTCCTGCCCTTCGTGCTGGCCGCCACCTGGCTGTACGGACCTGCGTGGCAAGACATTGCCGCAGGCAGCCTGTTTCTGGCCTGCGTGTTTGTGGTGCTGGTGGTCGTGATCGACGGGCTGCTGGGCTTGCTTGGGAGAAAACGGCGAGAGTAGCGCTGCCAATGCCGCTTTCAGCAGGTCTCAAACGACGTTTTTGCTACGCCTCCGCCGCGAGAAAAGTGGGTGCCTGCGTCGGGGGGTGGACTGGCGATTGCGCCGAGAAAAGCCGCAGATACGAGGGCGAAATCGCCTGGTAATCTTTCGGCGCGAGCCAGGCCTGGCCGCCAGCTGCGATACCGTTGGTGTACGCCCAGGCCCCTACCTGCAGGGTCACATGTTCATCGGTCAGAAAACCCGCCTCAGCTCCGATCTCTGCCAACGCATCCGAGCATTGCTCGATGCGCTCAAGCCATCGTTCAAGGTGCGGTAAGGCTGCCAGCGTATCCGACTTGCTGCGGTTGCACGCCGGGTGCGCCAGCACGAAATTGTGCGCGAGGTCGCGGGGGTAGCGCGAGAACGGAATGTAGTGGTCAACGTCTGCTTCAGATAAGGAAGCACGGCAGTAGAAGCACCGTGAACCATCAAGTTTGCGCAGGCCGGCCGCCATGATGCCCAGTGCCTTGCGGGAGGGCGCAAACAGGAATGCCTCGAGGTCGTCGGCTTCGCCCAGCAAGGGCATGTTCAGGCGGTTGCCCTTGATCAGTTGCGCGGCAAACCTCGCCCTTCAGGGCGGGGAAGGATAGCGCGGACGGCCTAGCCGTCCTTGCTTTTGCCATTCAGTGTGGCGTCTGCTGTTGTTCGATGTATTGGCGAATGATTTCGATGGGTGCGCCGCCGCAGCTTCCGGCGAAGTAGGAGGGCGACCACAGCGCACCGCCCCACAGCTTCTTGCGGATATTCGGGTAGTTATTTTTGCGGATCATCCGGCTGGAAACGCCTTTCAGGCTATTGACCAATGCCGAAACCGACACCTTTGGCGGGTAGTTCACCAGTAGATGAACGTGGTCATCTTCGCCATCGAACTCCACCAGTTCCGCCTCGAAGTCAGTGCACACCCCGGCAAAAATGAGGCGTAGCGCGTCCAGTATCTCCTTGGTGAATACATCACGGCGGTACTTTGTGACAAAGACCAAGTGAACATGCAGCTTGAAAACACAGTTTCTACCGTGTCGAATGTCGTTGTTTTGTTCCATAGGCCAAACTATAGTATGGTCATGCAACGCCTCCAAGCCTTCAAATACGAACTGATGCCAACTGGCGAGCAGCAGCGCAATATGCGCCGCTTCGCCGGGGCGTGCCGTTTCGTGTTCAACAAGGCATTGGCGTTACAAAAGGCCAATCACGAAGCCGGAGGCAAGTTCATTGGCTACCTGGCGATGGCCAAGCAGCTGACAACTTGGCGAAACAGCGTCGAAACCGCATGGCTGAAAGAAGCGGCGGTTCATCCTTTGCAACATGCGCTGAAAGATTTGGAAAGGGCATACAAAAACTTCTTCGAGAAGCGCGCCGACTTCCCGCGCTTCAAGCGCAAGGGGCAAAGCGACAGCTTCCGCTACCCCGACCCGAAACAGATCAAGCTCGATCAGGCCAATAGCCGCATCTTCCTGCCCAAGCTGGGCTGGCTGCGCTACCGCAATAGCCGGGAGTCGATGGGCGAGCTGCGCAACGTCACCGTCAGTCTGCGTGCTGGCAAATGGTTCGTTAGCATTCAGACCCGCCGGGAGGTCGAGCAGCCGATACCGAAGGGGGGTGCAGTCGGTATCGACATGGGGATTGCCCGATTCGCCACGCTGAGCGATGGAAGCTATCTTGCCCCGCTGAACAGCTTCAAGCGGCACGAAACCGCCCTGTGCAAAGCCCAGCGCGCGATGAGTCGCAAGACCAAATTCAGCGGCAACTGGAAGAAGGCGAAAGCCCGTGTCCAGCGTATTTATTCCCGCATCGGCAATGCCCGCCGCGACTACCTGCACAAAACCACGACCACGATCAGCCAAAACCACGCGATGGTGTGCATCGAGGACTTGCAGGTACGGAACATGTCCAAGTCAGCGGCAGGAACCACCGAGCAGCCGGGCAGGAACGTTCGGGCCAAGTCCGGCCTGAACAAGGCCATCCTCGATCAGGGCTGGTTCGAGTTTCGTCGCCAGCTGGACTACAAGCTGGCGTGGCACGGAGGGCATCTCATCGCCGTGCCGCCACGGAATACCAGCCGCACCTGCCCGTGCTGTGGTCATGTGTCGGCGGATAATC
>NZ_JBOFOO010000216.1:0-2055 GCF_051659485.1 Craterilacuibacter sp.
GCGAAGGTTTTTATGTCGACACCGATGCCGACCAGCCGCCGGGCTACCACGACACGCCGCCAGAGGCAGGCTGGATGCTGGATACCCGCCCTCTGGTCGATGCGCTCAGGCAGCAATTGCAGATGCAAGGCCACGGCACGCCGGGGGCGCACGCCGAAGACGGCGAGCTATTTCAGGCGCTGCTGCACGACTGCCAACGCAAGGCAGAACGGCACGAAGTACGCATCAAGATGGGCGGCACGCTGAGCCTGGTCTCCACCCTGCCCGCCTGCTGGCATCACAGCAATGGCGGCAGCTGGGCGTTTGCCTCCACCGGCGACAGCAGCGAGGAGCTGATCTACCACAGCCAGCTGGCACGGCGCAGCCCCCCGCCCGCGCCGGCCAGTATGACCATCATCAATCGCAGTTGCAGCGGCATGCAGCTGGCGGGCAACAGCCACGGCCATCCGCTACGTGCCGGCGAGCTGCTGCTCCTGCGCGAACAGGGGCAGAGCGCGTGGCAATGCGCCTTGCTGCACTGGGTAGGTTACGGCGACGCACTGGATACCCGTTGCGGGCTGGAGCTGCTGCCGGGCCCGGTTGAGGCCGTGATGACGCGCTTCGATCACGCGAAGCCCGGCGACACCAGCACACTGGCGCTCAAGCTCAGCCCGGCCGATGCCGCGCCGCTACTGTTGCTGGCCGGCCGCCCTTACCAGCGTCTGGCCGGCATGACGCTGATCAGCGATGCCGCCAGCGAGCGCGTGCGCCTGCTGCGCGTCGTCAAGCAGATGCCGCATTTCCAGCTGATAGAAGTCAGGCCGGTGTAAGCGGGGCGTATCCACGCCGGGATCGCCTCCCCTGCCCGCCGCCTTTTTGGTTAGAATCCCGACATACTTCTCGCGGACTTTCCGATTATGCAATCGCTGATACACACGGCCGACCGTATCGTGGTCAAGGTGGGCTCCAGTCTGGTCACCAATGACGGCAAGGGCCTGGATCTGGCGGCGCTGGCGCGCTGGGCCGCCGAAATCGCCGAACTCAAACGCCGTGGCAAGGAAGTGGTGCTGGTTTCCAGCGGTGCCATCGCCGAAGGCTGCCAGCGTCTGGGCTGGGCCACCCGCCCCAAGGCGGTGCATGAACTGCAGGCCGCCGCCGCCGTCGGCCAGATGGGGCTGTGCGAAGCCTACGAACAGGCGTTTCGCCAGCACGGCTTGCAAACGGCGCAGATTTTGCTCACCCATGAAGATCTGGCCGACCGCACCCGCTATCTGAATGCACGCACCACCTTGTCGACCCTGATGGCGCTGAATGTGGTGCCCATCATCAATGAAAACGATACCGTGGTAACGGCCGAGATCCGCTTTGGCGACAACGATACCCTGGCCGCGCTGGTAACCAACCTGATCGAAGCCGATGCGCTGGTGATCCTCACCGACCAGCAAGGCTTGTATAGCGCCGACCCGAGAAAAAACCCCGACGCGATCTTTATCCACGAAGCGAATGCCGGCGATGCGGCGCTGGAAGACATGGCCGGCGGGGCCGGCTCCAGCGTGGGCACCGGCGGCATGCTGACCAAGATCATCGCCGCCAAACGGGCGGCGCGCAGCGGCGCGGCCACCATTATCGCCTGCGGACGCGAAGCCGATGTCTTGTCGCGGCTGGCCGATGGCGAGGCAATCGGCACCCAGCTGCTGGCCACCACCACGCGCATGGCGGCACGCAAGCAATGGCTGGCCGACCATCTGCAACTGGCAGGCAAACTGCTGCTGGATAGCGGCGCGGCGCAGGCGGTACGCGAGCGCCACACCAGCTTGCTGCCTATCGGTGTGCGCGGCGTGGAGGGGCAGTTTTTACGCGGCGATGTGGTCGCCTGTGTCGATAGCGACGGCATCGAAGTCGCGCGCGGGCTGGCCAACTACAGCTCGGACGAGGCGCGCCTGATCATGCGCCGCCCTACGCGCGAGATCGCTAGCGTGCTGGGCTATCTGGTCGAGCCCGAGCTGATACACCGCGACAATATGGTTACGCTCTGACGGGGATCGGGGATCGGGGATCGGGGATCGGGGATCGGGG